>CAZNBG010000237.1:0-5411 GCA_964570915.1 uncultured Nitrospira sp.
CGTATGGAATCCTTAAGTGATCTAGCCTCGTTCATGACACTGTCTGTCAAGATCGAAGCCCGCACGTAGTTTTCAATTCGCCTCTTCCCGAGTTTTCAGTCCATCTATGTATTTGTCGTCAACACGAGTCCTCCGTACAGACCGGAAATTATTTCATCTATAGTCCATTTCATACCGGCAAAGGCATGAGGGAAGCAGCTTGGCAGGCAACCACGCCCGTAAAATCCGGTTGACATCGTGTACGCCCTACGCAATAATCCGCCCTCTTCTTCGCGTGGTGCCTTCATGCCAGTGTCGTCATCCGCATATGCCATTCTTTTGCTTACGACCGATACGGCTGTACAAACCCAGGTAAGACAGATATTCAAGGATGCTTCTCTTTCCATCGCTCGGGACGCCATAACCCTTCAGAAGGAAGTCTCACGACATCAGTTTGATGTGGTCATCATGGAGTCCCGAAGCGGGCAAGAGCCGGCTCATGCGCTCCAAGATCACCTCGATCCGTCTCACACGCTTTTTATCCATGGTTCGCGCGCTGTCCTGCGAAAGACCCTAAAAATGGTCCAGTTGATGAACACGCCCAGCAGTCTCCATCAGAGCAAACCCCGTGATGGTTCTTTGGAGAGTTATTTGGAGATGAAGATGGCGGAATTCGTCAAAGGGATGCGGAACGGATCGGGGAGAAACCTTCATCCGATCCTGATCTCCGCCGTGGAACGGCCCCTCATTACTTCTGCTCTCCGAGAGACACGAGGCAATCAGATACAAGCAGCTTAGCATTTGGGACTCAATCGCAATACGTTGCGAAAAAAGATCGTCGAGCTGCACATCCCCGTGAAACAAACAAAAATGAAAACGAATCGTAGTACTTAACCAGATGTTCAACGAGGTGCTGCTGGAATCACGTTCCATATTTCTGTCATAACTCATTAAGGAGGGACACCATGACAAAGGAAGAGCTGATCGCCAAGATGGCTGCTTCGGCGGGAATCACCAAAGTTGCGGCGGGAACTGCCCTTGAAGCTTTTACCGGAGCGGTGACTTCCTCGCTGAAAAAGGGGCAGCGCGTCTCCCTTGTCAATTTTGGTACCTTTACGATCTCAAAACGGAAAGCTCGAATGGGAAGAAACCCGAGAACAGGCGAATCACTCCGCATTCCGGCCGCCAAGGTACCGAAGTTTTCAGCCGGGAAAGAGCTTCGCTCTGCCGTGAAGTAATATTCGTCGACTGACGAGTAGCCTACGGTTTGAAGAAAGAGAAGGTCGCGTTTCCTTTGGAAGGAATGCGACCTTCTCTTTCGTTTTCTTGACAGTGTGAGCGAGGCTATATTAGCATGCCTCCTCTGCTGATAGGCGCGTAGCTCAGGGGGAGAGCGCTACCTTGACACGGTAGAGGTCGACGGTTCAAGACCGTCCGCGCCTACCATTCAAGCCGAGGCACTGCCTCTACGAAGCGCGGTGCCTTTGTTGTTTCTTATACTCGGGTCAGATCCATACGTTATGAAGATTGCCATTAAAGACGGTCCAAGCGGGGACGTTCAGACTGGAGAGACAGTGGGAGCCGCCCTCTCGACACTGGGGATTGCAAGTCGGGAGATCCTTGCGGCCAAAGTGAATGGAACCGTCGTTGACCTGTCACGGCCCCTTTCAGATAGTTCAACTGTTGAACCGCTCCGATTCGACAGTGCAGATGGACGGGAAGTCTACCGTCATAGCAGTACCCACATCATGGCCCAGGCAGTGAAGGAACTCTTCCCTTCTGCTCAGTTAACCATCGGACCCGCTCTGGAAGACAGTTTCTACTATGACTTCGCCTTTGACCGTCCCTTTACCCCGGAAGACTTGGAAAAAATTGAAACCCGCGTTGCCGAGATTATTCAGCGCAATCTCACCATTACAAGGCGGGACTTTTCAAAGCAGGAGGCGATTGACTTCTTCAGAGCTCGTGGAGAGCTCTATAAGGTAGAGCTCATTCAAGGGTTTCCCGACGGAGAACCCATTACCGCGTACACCCAAGGCGACTTCGTGGATCTCTGCCGAGGGCCCCATCTCCCTACGACCGGTTTCGTTGGATCCATCAAATTGCTCAACACGGCCGGGGCATATTGGCGCGGCGATGAACGCAATCCCATGTTACAGCGGATCTACGGCACCTCCTTCCCGACGAAAGCTGAATTGGATGCCTACCTTGCCAGATTGGAAGAGATCAAGCGACGCGACCACAGAAAAGTGGGGAAAGAACTGGATTTGATCAGTATTCAGGATGACATAGGACCGGGACTGGTGCTCTGGCACCCCAAAGGCGCGGCGGTCCGCTTGTTGATTGAAAATTTCTGGCGAGAACAGCATATTCGTGATGGTTACAACCTGGTGTATTCACCGCATACCGCACGCCTGGATCTCTGGAAAACAAGCGGGCATCTCGATTACTACCGAGAGAACATGTTCCCGCCGATGAAGCTAGAAAACAGCGAGTACCAGTTGAAGCCGATGAATTGCCCATACCATATTATGATCTACCAATCACACCTGCGTAGCTATCGAGACCTTCCTATTCGCTACGGAGAGTTGGGTACCGTCTACCGCTACGAACGGACCGGCGTCTTGCACGGGCTCATGCGGGTGCGCGGATTCACACAGGATGATGCCCATCTTTTCTGTCGACCAGACCAGATGGAAGTAGAAGTCAGCCGAGTGCTGGACTTTACGTTTTTCGTGTTGCAAACATTCGGGTTCCGTGAGTTCGAAGTGTTTTTGTCCACACGACCCAAAGAGTCGGTGGGCGGCGATGAACATTGGACTTTGGCCACGAGCGCCCTGGAAGCGGCACTAAAGAGCCGCAACATCTCCTTTCATCTGGATCCAGGAGGCGGTGCATTTTACGGCCCGAAGATCGACATCAAGATCAAAGACGCATTGGGTCGCTCGTGGCAATGTTCCACCGTTCAGGTGGATTTCAACAATCCGGAGCGGTTTGAGCTGAGTTACATTGGAGAAGATGGGAAAGCCCATCGCCCGATCATGATCCATCGAGCCTTGATGGGATCCATTGAGCGCTTCTTCGGTATTCTGATCGAACATTATGGAGGCGCGTTCCCGACCTGGCTGGCTCCGGTGCAGGCCATGGTCATGAATATCACCGATGATCAGCAAGACTACGTCGCCGCCGTGGTTGCGCAATTGAAGACCGCCGGATTCCGTGCCGAAGCGGATCTTCGGAATGAAAAGATCGGGTTCAAGATCCGTGAGGCAGAGAAGGCGAAAGTCCCCTTTATGTTGGTCGCGGGCAAGCGGGAAGTGGAAAATGGAACGTTGTCGGTACGTGGCCGAAGCGGGGCCAACGTAGGAACCATGACAGTGGCTGCGGTAGTGGATCTTCTGCGAGCCGAGACCCAACATACCCAGCGAGAACTTCAACATACATAATAAGAAAGAGGTGGCCTATCGTTCCCAAATTACGCGTGAATCGTGAGATCCGAGTCCGGGAAGTTCGTGTGATCGGCCCGGGGGGAGAGCAGCTGGGTATTCTTCCGACGCCGGACGCTTTTCGCCAAGCTCAAGAAAACGGCTATGACTTGGTGGAAGTCGCTCCCACCTCCGTTCCCCCGGTCTGTCGGATTATGGACTATGGGAAATATAAGTATGAGTTGAGTAAAAAGGAGCATCAAAGCCGGCGTCATCAAAAGTCCACCCAAGTGAAGGAAATCAAGTTGCGTCCACGGACGGATAAGCATGACCTTGAAATCAAAGTCCGGCAGATGAAAACCTTTTTGGAAGAGGGCAACAAGACCAAGGTGACCCTCACCTATCGCGGACGAGAAATGGCCAATCAAGAGATGGGTCGTGCCGTGATGGCTTCGGTGATTGAACAATTGGCCCAAGCCGGCACGATCGAGTATGCCCCCCGTATGGAGGGCCGGAGTTTGATCATGATCGTGGCTCCCAAGAACTGATGGGCAATGCAGTAGCTGATCAACCAAAGGAATCTTCTGATGAAAGTCAAAACACACAAGGGAACGAGTAAGCGATTTGCCAAGACCGGGAGTGGAAAAATCGTTCGCCGCAAGGCCGGCAAGCGCCATTTGCTGACTCACAAACGGCATGATCATAAGCGCCGGTTGAGCGGAACGGCGGTCGTCGACCCAACGGTCGCCACGTCATTGAACCGCCTTCTGCCGTACGAATAGAACGATCACTGCATGTTACGAATCTCAGGACCCAAAAGGAGTAATGAATCATGCCTCGCGTAAAGGGCGGACCAAAAACCAGGCAACGGCGGAAGAAGCGGATCAAGTTGGCGTCGGGTCAGTACGGCGGGAAGAGCCGTTTGTTTCGCTCAGCGACAGAGAGTGTAGACAAAGGACTGACCTATGCGTACACCGGCCGCAAAAATCGCAAGCGTGACTTCCGGCAGCTGTGGATTGCCCGCATCAGCGCGGCGGTTCGTGGGCAAGGGATCAGCTACGGGCGGTTTATCAACGCGCTTAAGAAGGCCAATGTCACGTTGGATCGCAAGGTCCTTTCGGACATGGCGATCAAGGACGCCGCAGGGTTTGCACAGCTCGTCGGCCTCGCCAAGCAGCAGCTGACTCCTGCTACGGTGTAAGACGCCTCGTAAGCCGAGGCGTCTTCCTATTTGGCTGAGCATCGCTCGCACCTCAGGATGGATCGGCGAGGCGCGAGAGGTTCACATCGAACGCAACGACCGGCATCGCAATTTGCCAGCGTTCCAGAACCTCCGGATGAACTTCGCCGATGACACCGACCGGTTCGCCCGCAACGATGATCCGCCCTGCGCGGCCTTCCAGAAAAGACGGATGCTGTACAGGCTCGAGGCTATACTCCTTGCCGATGTAGTAGAACAGCACATCCAGACAAGAATGAATTTCTGAGAAATGCGCCGCCGCATGGGCGATCACGGCACCCAAGACCGTTTCCGTCCGAGAACCCACCTCACTCCGGTTGTCCGGAATCGCGACTTCGCCGGCCTCAAAGAGGCGATGTGGATAAAACGCCCGGCTCGAAGCGGCCTCGACACGAAGCAGAGAAGGCAGCATCCATTGACGGAGACAACTAAAACTCAAGGACATGACGTTGTCGACTTCGACCATCCGTCCCCAATCCGTGCCGTCTAGCCGCATGAGGCCGGAATAATGATTCGGCGATCCGAGAATATTGGAAATGATTTCTTGAAAACCCAAACCCACCATCAATTCTCGAGCACGGTCCGACATGTGTTCGATGCCGGATAAACCTCCCACCGTAAATTGCGCCGGCATGACCGGAGTAAATTCGGCATATCCGAGACTCATCGCCACATCCTCAACGACGTCCATCGTGTGCATCAGATCCTGCCGATACGCAGGCAACTTCGCCTTGACAGCGCCCTTTCCAGGCAATACCTCATACCCA
>CAZNBG010000238.1:0-5399 GCA_964570915.1 uncultured Nitrospira sp.
TTGGGCCGGAGGCCGGACTCGGTTGGGGTTCGGCCGATTTATGGCGTGGCTAAACTGAGGTGGGGTGTCGTGCAATCCCAAAACAGTCTGGCGGGTATTGCAGCGGCGGGGCTGGCTCTCCACCAGTCGCCATCGCAGGCCACGACTCGGACGACTGCATACCGGTCAGGTACGGGTGGCCGATTCCAATCGGCGCTGGGCCTCCGATATCACCGGGATTCGGGCATGGGATGGTCGCAAGGGCCGCTTGGCCATCATCATCGACTGTGCAGACCGGATGATCTTGTCCTGGCGCTTTGCCTCACGCATGACCGCCACGGATCTCGTCGAGATGCTACGCGAGGCGATCTTCCGGCGGTGTGGAGAGACCCGCGCTCAGGCCCAGGGCATCGAGTTCCTCAGCGACAATGGGCCGGAGTACACGTCGCATCGGTTCCGGCCATTTGTCCGGGCGATGGGACTCATCCCGTGTCACACGCCTCGGCGGAGTCCGGAGTCAAACGGCCTCGCAGAGGCCTTCTTTGGCAGCTTCAAGCGGGATTATGTGTATCAAGCCTGCTTGGAGACGTTAGCAGAGGTGGCGCAGCAGCTGCCGGCGTGGATCGAGCACTACAATCACCAGGCCCCGCACAGCGCGCTGAAGATGCGCTCCCCGGCCGAGTGCTATGCCGAATGGGTCGTCAACACCAAGAACCGACCTGTCCAAAATTAGATGGGGCAGTACAGAGATTATGTATGTAGGTTTATTGGAGAAGAAGACCGATGCTTAAATGAACACGAAATCCTATCGTGGATCAATGGAGACTTTCAGGAAGTGGTATCCCTAGTTGAACCAATTGCCGGACTCGATAAAGAGATCGGTCATTCGGCCGAGAGATGTACGGGAAGTGGCCTACTGAAGGCGATCGATTGTTTTGACCGGCTCCCAATGAAATGACTACCTATCTTGCGAGGCTCCTCCGCGCGATCGCGAGACCAGACAAGCCCCTCAAGAACAAGAGCACGACCACGTGTTGGATGGCTATCCGAAGGATCTGAGATTTGCGGGGGTAAGCTTATGGGCGTTATGCGCAACGATAGCAGTGCGAGACAGAGGGATCCAGCTAGGATTTCTCGATTAAGAAAGCCAGAATGTGATCGGCGATTTCATCGCGGACTCGACGAAACTGGGCAAGTCACTTTTCAGGAGAGGCGGCAGCCGGTTAGTCAAAGGACCAATGAAGCATTGAGCTAGATGTCGTCAACCGGGCAGGCTGGGTCGGAAATGTCTCGGCGCCCGCACGGACGCTCGAGAACACGAGTTGATCAGGATTTGGAGTTCGACGCGGGTTCCGCACGGCCGGCGGGTCCCGTGGGGCCCGCCGGCCCGGGAATTCCTACTTGGCCAATTTCTTACGTACTGCTGGATACAAACCGAGCAGGCCTGATCCAAACAGCCACACCGCCGCCGGGAGAGGGACCGGAGCATTGGTGATGGTCCCACCGATAAGGGATGTGCTTGTAAATGCGCTGCCCGTACCGTTGTTTTGCGAGTTAAACAGGATCGTCAACGCCCCATCATAGTTGCCGGACGGCATTCCATAATAGGACAGAAGCGAAGCATGTTTCGTGTCAGTGAAGGATCCGAAAGTAACTTTGAAACCGGGTCCACCGAGGTCCTGAACGAACGCACTACCGAACGTGCCGCTCAGCAGAGTGGATCCCGTAGCAATATCAGGGGTGGCATCCAGAAAATCAACTCCCCCGGTAATCGTGATGGATCCGCCGCTCCCGAACCGCCACCAGCCGTTGTTGTTAGGATTGGGACCCCCGGAAGTGGACAGTAACCCCGAGGTAAAATTCAGCACGCAATTGAGACAGGTCGACGTGACATTCGCGTTGGCCGGCGTCGATTGACCGACCACGTTGTCCACATCAATGTTGCTGCCGCTGAGTGCGCCGCCGGTTCCACCATAGGAGATCGTTCCCGAGGTCGGCGCATTCATATTGAAACTAAGCTGCATCGCCATGGCTGAATGGGTGGCCGGCCCGAAGGCCCCAATGCCCATCACCAGCGAGACAAACCAGGCCCCTATCATGTACATATGGTTAGTCGTCTTATGCATCGGCCGTGGTCCTTTTCTCATTCTCCGTAGAGATATGAAGTTCGTTACTATACCGCGGCGAGGTCCTTGCCGCGGTCCCGGCTCTAGACACACACCACCCACGCCCGGCTGAGCTACCAGATAACCTGACTAGGTTAAACCTAGTCGCGTCACTGGTATCACTACACAGGTCCTAGACACTCCGTCACTGCGTTGGTCCTACATTCTCACGCTGGACAGGACATGCACGATATGCTTGTCCTGATGTAGATTCGCTTACAGCTTCTACGGATACTTGCGATGGTGGTGGGGTTCCAAGAGAGGCGGGTCCTAGAGGACACCGCTGATATCGCTCGTGAGCGAAAAGAACCCCGACCACGCTCTTACCCTTTGTGGTCAGGACATACATTTTGTGTATGCCCTGACCACGACTAGTAAATCGTGACGACGACTTACCACACGGGATTGGTGAAGTCTGAGTCCAGATCCGGCCTGCACTGACTCGGATTTGGTGTACCCGCGACTGGTTTCCAGCTGAGCGGACCCCGGTCGTTGTTCTTAAACACCTGCATTTCCTCATCCGACAACCAGAATCTGCCCGAGGGGAGAATGCCGATGGTCGATTGGAGCCCCGCATTGGTGATAAAAGCAGTACCCAAGGCTACGGATGACGGAGCCGTCGTCCTTAACAGCAGCTGGAGTGCGCTCCAGTATTGATACCGGCCGCACTTGATGTCTTGCTTGGGATCGCTTACCGTCGGATCGTTAGCCATGGCACCATCGATCTCGATCGGGTAGGCCAATGTTTGCACGACCTGACCAAGCGAATTTTGTGCCACGACTTGATCGGCATCCATATAGCCGATCGCCCGACGCGCGTTGGGATTACTGGCCGTATTCGTCAGACACTCAACCATGTTAGATGTGCCCGCGTTGAAAATACCACCCACAACGCCTTCACTGGCGTTGATCATGACGGTCTCATCGAGAGCGGCTTTCGTTCCAGAGCCCGCATTGCGCTTGCAGAGGCTGATCGGCGAGGTGGCTTCCAATGTGGTGGGAGCCGCGTCCGTTACCGTCCCATAGCCCAACTGCCGCCAATCCGTGACGGCCCCTGAGAAGATTGCTTCGATTTCCAGCCGGGACAGTCCTTCGACGCGATTGCCCGGCGATTGTATCGACCCATTCGGAAGGACGTGGACCACACCCTTTCCAAGCCAGACGGCAAACGGCACAATCGCCGTTCCCGTTTCAGTGACCCCAGCTCCTACACCAGGATCGGTCACTGTGCCGCCACCCGTTTGGTGGAACGAGGTATGGCGGACATCCGATGCGCCGAAGTGAGTCGGCACGCTGGTAGTATTCCCGTTGGGACAAACAGTGACGTTATATACTTTGCTATCGGATGGTCTGGTCGTCAGCGTCGGACCAGTACATCCTGCACCGTTGGCTTCGTCTAATTGGGCCACATTCCCTCCGGTGGCAGTCTGTTGATACCCGCCAACCGAATTAGACGAGGCATACCGGATAATAATCTGCCCTCCAGGAGCCCCATTCGCCCCATTGCTCGTGCAAACCCAGGTAATCATGTTGCCGTTCTGGGAGATAAACTTATCTGGTATAACAGACGGCGGGGTGCTTGTGCATAGATTGAGCGGCACATCGCCCATGAATGCCCGAGCAGCGGATGAACCAGTCCCGTTCAGCACCGTTTGTGCGTCGGCTGTGCCCGTCCAACCGGCCAGGGCCAAGGCCCCAGCCAGAATAGGCATAAAGCGTAACGATGATCTCATGATTCGTGTCTCCTTGATTAATGGCACGTAAACCGCGGGGCCTACCTGCCTGATGTTTATGATACTGACTCAATTACGTGCGACTGACACTTAGGCGGCCATCTTGCCGAGTGACCGTCTGGCGATCCCGATCAGTCCAATCAGGCCCGAGCCGAAGAGCACCACACCTGCCGGCAAGGGAACTGGAGCACCGCCAGGACCTGGATTGCCGATGATAAAATTACCATCTGACGTTAAGAGCATCCGCCCGACCTGTGTGAAGGTGCCAGCATTGGTATCGCCCTTGATCATGTTGAGGGTGTCACCGATGAATCCCTGCATAGCCACTGGCCAAGCCCCGTTGTAGTTCCCTGACCCAGCCTGATCCATCTGACTGGAAAATGAATTGCCATCTGATTTGGCGACAGTATCGCCGGGGAGCCCACCAATCGCTGCGATCTGCCCTTGCATAATGGCAGCCGAGTTAAGCTCTTGCGTCAAGATCAACTGCGCCGGGTTGATGGCGCCGGGAGCGGATGTCGTGGCTGCGTACACGCTGAGGTCGGTTCCATCGAACCCGAAGACCGAATACTTCACCGCGTTCGTCCCTACGCCGGCCGCCTGGAGACCCGCCAACACGTTGGTGCTGAAGGATGCGCCGTTGGCCAGTCTGGTGCTGGCAGAGCCCAGATCGTAGAGAGCTTCCGTGTTGTTCCCATAAATCGCAAGCACAAGATCACCGTCGTTGAAATTGAACGCTTGTGCCTGCCCAACCATGCCGGCGAACGCCGTGAGCACGGTCAAGACCGCGGCCATCATTATTCGCTTCGCACTTCGAACCTTCATGCCAAACCTCCTTAGGATTAATGAATATGAACTGCCCTACTGCGTTGCGGACTTTCTCTGCCACCACCCCCCTCCCGCTCGTCGAGGCAGGAGCGCAAACCCTTGGTGAAGATTTGCGCCCCTGTTCTCTCTTTTCCGTGTTACATCCACCTCATCCCTCCATTCGAGGGTCGTTAACATTCTGCGGACTCTCCGTCACCGTGAAAGACAGCTGCACGATGGACACGCGAGTGTTTGTATCCCGAAGTGATTACAAGGCGATCAGAGCGGCTTCTAGAGCAGGTAAAATTTCAATGAAGTTCGAGAAACAGGCGACTGTAGATGGAACGATGTATTCCTGCGCACCGAAGAACTCTATGGCCCATCGAGTAGCGCGCGAATACTTTATATCGTAGGGTATTTTATGTAGGTTGGAAAAATTTTACGACGACAGTGCGGTCCATTCCTTCGGGAGGCGGCCGGACCTGCGTCACTTTGGCCAGGGCGTCCAGCGCGGATTGATCGAAGAGGAGACTGCCGGATGAGTTGATCAAGCGATACTGCAACACACGGCCCTGCTCGTCGAGCACCAGCTCACACATCACGGCATATTCGAGATCGTCGGGCAGCGTCGGAGGCTGGTGATACTGGGCTTTAATCGTAGCCGGGAGAATGTCGGAATAACCGGCAAATGGTTTCCGATTCTTTCCGAAGGGGG
>CAZNBG010000239.1:0-5398 GCA_964570915.1 uncultured Nitrospira sp.
GGGCATCTTTCCCCCGAACCGGCGGATGGCTTCGACCGAAATACCGGCTTCCTTAGGCGTGCACGGTCCGGGAGAGATGACGAGGCGGCCAGGGTGCAATTCCTCAATCTGGTCCAGCGTAATCTTGTCGTTGCGATACACCTGGACATCCTCGCCCAATTCTCCGAGATACTGGACGAGATTGTAGGTAAAGGAATCGTAGTTGTCGATGACGAGCAGCATAATGGCAGTATGCGCTTATGGCTGATGGAACAACCTGAAGCAACGACACTCCGTTCTCTTGCTACCAGACATACGCTCTTTCCTACTCTAGCCCCTGTTCCGCCAGTTCGATCGCTTTCATCATCGCACGGGACTTATTGCAGGTTTCTTCGTACTCGTGCTCGGGATTGGAATCGGCGACGATACCGGCGCCGGCCTGGATGAATGCCCGATGTCGAGAGACGACGACGGTGCGGATATTGATACACATATCCATATTGCCTGAAAAACTGATGTATCCCACGGCGCCGGCGTAAGGCCCGCGCTTGGTCGGCTCAAGCTCTTCGATGATCTCCATGGCTCTGATCTTCGGAGCCCCGGATACGGTGCCGGCAGGAAAGCATGCCTTCAATACATCATACACTGTCTTGGTCGTTCCCAGTTTTCCCGTGACGTTTGAGACGATATGCATCACGTGCGAGTATCGTTCGACGTTCATCAATGACTCAACATGGACCGACCCCCGTTCGGCGACTCGTCCGACGTCATTGCGTCCGAGATCCACCAACATGATGTGTTCGGCCCGTTCCTTGGAGTCCGCGAGAAGACGGCGCTCCAGTTCCGCGTCCTCTTCTCTCGTGGCGCCACGCCGCCTGGTCCCCGCGATCGGGCGCACCGAAACAAGGCCATCCTCGCATCGCACAAGAATCTCCGGAGACGAACCGACCAGTTCCACCCCGGCGATACGCAGGTAATACATGTACGGCGACGGATTCACCACGCGGAGCGCTCGATAGAGCTGAAACGGCGGCGTCCGGAGGTTCGTTTCCCACCGTTGCGACAATACACACTGAAAAATGTCCCCGGCTTTGATGTATTCCTGAGCGCGAGACACCATCTTTTCAAAGTCCGCCCGGCTCATGTTTGCCGTGAAGCGAATGGGGGACCGCCGGCGCTTCGGCGTGAGCCGCCGGAGCGGTCGACGGATTCTAGCGATCATCGCTTCAATCCGTCCGGTCGCTTCACGATAGGCCGAACGAATGCCTCGCTCCGACGTGGACTTCACGTGCGCATTGGCCACCACTTTGATCTTTTGCGACACGTTGTCGAAGATGAGCAAGGTCTCGGTCAACAGAAAGGCAAAGTCTGGAAGATCGAGATGGTCCTTTTTCCGTGAGGGAAGGTCTTCAAATGTCTTGACCAGGTCATAGCCAAGATAACCGACGGCTCCACCGACGAAGCGAGGGAGATCAGGGACCGTGACGGGACGATAGGCCTCCATGATCTCTCGAAGACGATCCAGCGGCGCGCCACGGCTGGGGATGCGGCGGCGATGCGATCCCTTCTTCACGCACAGATCACCGCGATCTTCGTAGATGACCAGAGGAGCCCCGCTCCCGAGAAAGGAGTATCTCGCCCACTTTTCCCCGCCCTGAATGCTTTCCAGCAGATAGGCCGAGGGGCCATGATCGATTTTGGCAAAGGCCGAGACCGGCGTATCTTGGTCCGCCAAGATTTCGCGGAATAACGGAATGAGATTGCCCTGCTTCGCGTAGGAACGAAATTCTTCCAGGGTGAGCGAATACGTCGCAGACTGCATGTTGTTCTGGCTACTCTGTTCCCACCAGGAGTTTCTGGCCTATTTCGATGATGTCATCCGGAAGCTTATTCAGCTTCCTCAATTTCTCAACTTCAATTCCATAACGCCGACTGATGCCGAAGAGGGTTTCTCCGGCTTTCACCACGTGCACCGTCACGTCGGCCTTCGAAGCCGCATTCGTCTCGGCCGCGGTCGGCATACCTCTAACGGTGTCGTTTTCACCCGAATCGCCGGGAGAATCCTTTGCTGGCTCGACTTTCTTCTGTTTGGCAGAAGGTGAATGACCTTTCCGCCGCATATCCTCCAAGGCTTTTCGTTCGAGCACGGTCGCTTCCCTGATGGCTTCAGCCTCGTCCTGGAGACGCCCCATCTGCTCACGTGCCACCTGCACCTGCGCGGACAGCTCACGGTTCCTCGCCTCGAATTCAGCCAGTTCGAGCTTGGTACGCTTGACTTCGCTGTCCAGTTCAGCCGTCCGCTTTTCCTCCTGCGCCAGGAGACGCTGAAAATTCAAACTTCGCGCCTTTTCAGCGTTGTATTTTTCTTCCAATACGACACATCCACTTACCAACCACCCACTACAGAGCAGTACCCCTGAGAGGATGATCTTCTTTACATGTTTACGGACTTGCTGCTCTTCCTTCTGCATACATCCTCCTTTGCCCAAGTTCTCCGCGGACGTCCGCCCAGCCGGAGAGACGCTTAGAATAGTGGCCACTGAGAGGAAAGTCAAAGCGGGCCGGGCCTTCCCGGTTTGACCGTTCCGTGGCGCTGTGCTACGGTCCGCAGAGTCCAAGCCTCTCTCCGCAAACGTCTTCTGTCACCGCATTCGACGTATGATCACTGAGGCTTCACATCGTTGAGCGCGATGCGACAGGATTCACTCGATAACGCCCCACAGTCCTCTTCGGCTCCTCGAACCGAACAAGAGCGACATGCCCAACTCAAAAGCCAAATCAGGCACCACGACTACCTTTACTACGTCAAGGACCGCCCCGAGATTTCTGATGGAGCGTATGACCGTCTATTCCAGGAGTTGATCGAGCTCGAACGGGCATACCCCGCACTGATTTCATCCGATTCACCTACCCAGCGCGTCGGATCCCCTCCATTGGATGCGCTCGGCAAGGTCCGGCACGTGCAACCCATGTTGAGCCTCGATTCCTTGGTCGATCCGAGAGAAGTGCTGGCCTTCGACCAACGGATGAAACGTGAGCTGGAAACCGATCGGGTCGAGTATACGGTCGAGCCGAAATTCGACGGTCTCTCTGTGGAATTAGTCTACGAGCAGGCAAGGTTCGTTCGGGGCTCAACGCGGGGTGATGGAAGTGTCGGTGAGGATATCACGGTCAATCTTCGTACGATTCGATCCTTACCGCTCCAGTTACAGGGCGACACGCGCCCGGACCATTTGGTGGTACGGGGCGAAGTCTACATGCGCCTCGCAGACTTCCATGCTCTGAATCGGCGAATGACGGAACGGGGGGATGACGCCTTCGCGAACCCGCGCAATGCCGCCGCCGGGTCGCTTCGGCAGCTGGACTCGAGCATCACGGCCGAACGCCCCCTCGTGGTGACCTGCTACGAGATGATGGCCATAGGCGGCACACCACCCTCGTCGCATTGGGACGAATTGGATGCATTGGTTTCTTGGGGCCTTCCGATTCCCGCTCTCCGCCGGCGCTGCGAGACGATCGATGATGTCATGGCGTTTCACCGTGAGATCGAACGACAGCGCGACGACCTGCTGTACGAAATCGACGGCGTCGTCGTCAAAGTCAACCGGCGCAGCTGGCAAGAGCAGCTCGGCATGAAGTCCAGAAGCCCTCGTTGGGCAATCGCCTACAAATTTGCGCCTCGAAAGGAAGTCACGAAAGTCCATAAGATCATCGTCTCAGTTGGAAGGACCGGCACCTTGACACCGCTTGCGCTGCTGAACCCGGTCGAAGTTGGCGGCGTCACAATCAGCCGAGCCACCCTGCACAATGCAGACGAGGTGGCTCGAAAAGACGTGCGCGACGGGGACACCGTCAAAGTCGAGCGCGCCGGCGACGTCATTCCGGCCATCACTGAACGGGTGCCGGTACTGGACGAATCGAGAGCGGCGCCGTTTGCCATGCCGGACCACTGCCCCGTGTGCGGCTCAGCGGTCGCACGAGAAGGTGCATATTTCTACTGCTCCGGGCAAGCCGTCTGTCCGGCCCAGTTGAAAGGGGCCGTTGAACACTTTGCCTCGAAGTCCGCCCTTGATATCGAAGGTCTCGGCAAGAAGACCGTTGCTCAATTAGTCGATCAAGGACTCGTCAAGGATCTGTCAGACATTTATCGACTCGGACGCGAGCAACTCCTCACGCTCGAAGGGTTTGCCGAGCGATCGTCCACCCTGCTCCTCGATGCCATCGCGCGGAGCAAATCCGTGTCGCTCGACCGGTTCTTGATGGGCCTCGGCATCCGCCAAGTCGGGCAGCACATCGCAAAGGTGCTTGCCCGCGAGTTTGGGTCGCTCGACGCCATCGTGTCGGCTGATCAGGATCGGTTTCAGACAATCCGTGAGATCGGACCGGAAATCTCGGCGAGTGTGGTTGCCTATTTTCAGGAGAGCGCGAACCAACGGGTTATCGATCAACTGCGAATGCTGGGGCTTTTGATTCTGGATACACCCACATCCCACAGCGCCGCGGCTTTGCCGTTCTCGGGACAGAGTTTCGTGTTCACCGGCGGGTTGGCGGGGTGGACGAGGGAAGAGGCCGGGGTTCTGGTCGAAGAGCGTGGCGGTACAGTCTCCTCGAGCGTCAACAAAAAGACGACCTATGTGGTGGAAGGCATAGACCCGGGATCGAAACTCGATCAGGCTCGGAAATTGGGAGTGAAGGTCCTCACTGAAGAGGAATTTGGAGACTTAATCCGTGGGTCGGGCACCACATAGGGTCATACGGAAGCCTCGACCGGAACAGCGACCTTCTCTTCCTTGAAAATATGCACGCTCCGTATTGAGCGCGGGTCAGCCTCGTGGACGACCAAGCGGCAATTCTCGATGCGAAGTTCTTCTCCGGCTGCAGGGATTCGGCCGAGATTCTCTTGGATCAGCCCTCCGATAGTCAGAGCTTCATCTCCTCCAAGGTCGACCTTCAGGAAGTCGTTCACCTTCCGTACTTCTGTCCTTCCATGGACCAGGATTTGGTTTTTCCCGATCCGCTTGATCAGTTCTTCCGTGATATCCGTTTCATCGACAATTTCGCCAACGACCTCTTCCAGCAGGTCCTCAAGGGTCACAAGCCCCATGACGCCCCCGAATTCATTCACCACAACCCCCATGTGGCGCTTGTCCTGCTGAAACTGCTTCATCAAATCGTCCGCCGTTTTGCCTCCTGGAACGAAGAGCGGGGGATGAGCGATATCCCGCAGGCGCACTTCCGTCCGCCCTTTGGCCAGCTCGGTGAGTGCCTTGGTTTTGTAGAGAATGCCCGTGATGTTATCGAGCGTTCCATCGTAGAGCGGAATTCTGGAGTACTTCGAATTGTACAGTAGTTCCTCAGCTTCCTTCAGTCGAAAATTCCCGTCGAGTGCATGTCGTCGAACACGAGCCGCACGGCATAA
>CAZNBG010000240.1:0-3273 GCA_964570915.1 uncultured Nitrospira sp.
CGCCGAAAAGTGAGCAGGGGAGTGAGAAGCGGATACTCAGTTCAGCGACAACGATGCCTTTGTTGATCGTCATCTTTCAGGATCGACAGGAACGGTAGATCTGCATCACGCACCGCAGCAACCAAACCACTTGATCGTACGCGAAGGACTGACGAACGGTGAGCATCTGATCAAGAAGTTGAAGGGCACCTGAGCCCGGACACGCTCTGACTCTAATTGCTTGACGCGATAGATAAGATCTATCGAACCGGCTGTGTACTCTGAAATCTGATTGGGTTTCGTGAAACCACCCTCGCGCTTGTTTGATCGGCGACGAGCCGCGTTCGATCTTGTCTTCATGTGGAATCAGATCGGCTATGGCCAAGCCAGATGGCTCCGCAGTCAGTCCGCCAGTTCACGCAGGAACGGGTGGAGTGCCCTCAACGACTGATGATCATCTCAGTGGGACTTTCGATTGCGGAACAATTGGAGTGGGATCTCACCGAGCATCAGGATACGACCAAGCTCCGTTTGCGGCAGGCTAGATCCATTGTACCGACCATCCCATCCTCACCGAACACCCTTGATACTTCCCCTTGATCTTCATCCATCTGCCAAATCCTGATTCATCCATGAATAAACAGAGTCGGCGGTACTGTAGTTGGACATGTCCAACAAAGCACCTCATAGCTAAGAAAAGGCAGAAGTTGTACGAGCTGGACAGTTGCCATCGACGAGCGGATGAAACAGGAGCCAAGGCTCACCGAATATTTCGCAGAGGTGTGGTGAGAAGTCTGAATCACCTGAAGGGCTAGAAACATGCGTGCACAATGCGGATTGAGTCAGGCAAGAGTAGTAATGCTTGCCAGGATGGCAACAGGCGTAGATCGCTTACTCGTGAAGCAGTGCCTCCGGCAGGCGTTTCTCATGCTGCAGGAGTTTCTGAATGTTCAGTGGCAAATTAGAACTGACCGCTCATGGTCTGGCAATCTTCCTTGACGTTGTGCTCAGTAGAGGTTTAGGTTGATAATCAACGAAGAGGTGCGTGATGAGACTTGTGGTTGTCAGTCTCCTCATCCCTTTTACCGTTTACGCCCGGTATCGTGGCACTCTCACCGCCAACCAATTCGACCTCAATTCTATCGGGAATCTATTCGGGACTGGCAGTTTCTTTTCATTGAAGAGCCTTGGGAGCGAGCAAGGTCGTCACAGAAGCTCGGCCCATAATCAGTCTGCCGCTATCGCTCTCTGTGCCACGGATGATCCCGTATTCTGCGATCGGCAAGGTAGCTCAAGGACCACCCTAGGAATACATCAGCGTGATCCCAAGTTGGTGAACAGTCCAAAAAGGAGAGAATGTTATGTCTGAAAGACATTTCATATATTACGCGCCCACCTGCTTAGTGTTCCTGCTACTAGGGTCACTGGCTATCGCCCACGATGCGGATCTCGGCGGGCCATATACCCATAGGAATGTACCAGCTACGATTACGAAGATCGAATCTGGGCTAATGTACCTTGACATACAAGGCTCTTCAGGAAAGAAATTGTCACCGCGATGGGTCAGCGTAAAGAAGGCGGAACGCATGGGACTGCACCAAGCCAAGGTGGGAGATGAAGTGATCGTGACGTTGGATGAATCGAATGTTCTGCTGGACATTCACGATCCAAACCGTCCTATCCACCGTCATCGCGTTTTGGTCGGGAACCTCGCCTATGTGGATCCGTTCTGGGATGTAGTCGAGGTCTATACTGGTGGAGGGTTGGAGTCGTTTGCGGTTGACTCCTTAGCGGGCAGTAAACTTGGCACGCTTAAAGAAGGAGCCTTGGTAAGAGCAGAGTTAGACGAGGCGAATGTGGTGGTTGACATCCATCCCTACCACCGGCAACGCGAACACTCAGGTATTTCGCGCAACACGCAATCGAGGGCGCACTCGTCCAGATGATTGCGGCACGATCGCGAGATCAGCAGTTGATACAAAATATGGTATCTCGTGTGGGTGTTCCTTTGTCCTCATCTGCTTGAGATAACATGTAGTGAGGCTTGAGTATCGATTCTCAAATCCTCTCCGAACGTGAAGGGATCACGAAGGTCCTAGGGTCCGTTATCGTAGCAAGGGCCACAAGGAGGCGCCGATAATGACCAAAGGTGTCTGGGGGTTGCTCGTGATGGCAATGCTTGTCGTGACAGGAAATGTTGCAATGGTGTGGTACGTCCTGCAATCAGGTTTTAGTGCGACGGAACAGCCAGTGAAGCTTGAGGTCCTGTTCGCGCGTCAGCTCAGGCGCATGGCAATGCCCGAAGCCCAGAAGCAGATGAGAAACCCCGTTTCAGCCACAGACGAAGTTCTTGCAGAAGCGCGGGCTCACTTTGCGGACCACTGTGCGAACTGCCACGGGAACGATGGAAGTGGATCTACCTTGATCGGACAGAACTTCTATCCCAGAACACCCGACCTGACTAAAATAGAGACGCAGTCCTTCTCGGATGGAGAGCTGTTCTATATCATCCATAATGGCGTTCGATTTACCGGAATGCCCGCATGGGGGAAAGGTCGTCCCGAACCAGACCTCGATAGTTGGAAGCTGGTGCATTTTATTCGTCATCTCCCAAGCATTACGAGCGAGGAACTGGAAAAAATGGAGCAGTATAACCCCGTGAGTCAAGTGGCGCGGGAAGAGCAGGAACGAATCGACCGTTTTCTGCAAGGTGAAGAGCTTGATCCGCAGTCTCCTGCGCACCATCATTAACTGAGGCAGAATGCTGACCAACATGGTGAAACAAGTAGGAATACTGGTCCTGCTGATGATCTCAACATTACCCGGGATAGCTGCCGCGCATGGGGAAGGGCTGCACGTCTTTGGCACGATCACCGCCCTCGGCATTGCTGAGATTCAAGTTCTGACGATAGAAGGGAAAACAGTCTCAATCCACACAGTCGCCGAGACAAAATATCGGAATAAAGGAAGGAGAGGTGGAGGGAACGTTCCTAAGGTAGGTGACCGAGTTGCTGTAGATGTCACAGAGAAGGATGGCAAATTGATGGCCGCTGAAGTCCAATTCTCCTCCTCTGCGAAGCAACAGAAGCCGTGACGGTATGATGCTCGCCGGAAGGTGAGCTGACCCCACCATCCTTCAACAGGTCCAGATCCTCTGTGAGTGCCGGTGGAGTGCCGTGGTCACAGTCGTCGAGTGTCTGCACCCAGCCAATCGCCATTTATATATAAGGAGGATATTTTCAGACGGAACCCATTGCTCAGGTGGTGGGGCGTGTCATCGAGCGCACCCTGCTG
>CAZNBG010000240.1:3283-5389 GCA_964570915.1 uncultured Nitrospira sp.
CAGCCGGGAGGGACCAGAGAGGCTAGAGTACCACCTGTACGGTGAATAAAGACAAGGCGATGGCGAGCATTGAAATCACGGTGAACAACAAGTCGGAGATGGTTCCCATCGACACATTACTTCCACTGGCTGAAAAGATGTCCGGCCGATTTTAGGGAGGCAGAAATGCAAGGGGAATTAAGGTAGTCGCAGTGGCAATGCTGTGGTTCGGTTATCGTGCAGACCAGCCGAAGGGCAGACAACGGCGAAGAACATCTGCGAAGCGGGGAAGTGACCATCAATGTTGGTAGCAGTTCCTAACCGGATCATCCGGCGGTGAGTCGTGAGCGCAGTTGGGACCCATGGGCCGTGGCGCCCGGACGTAGCCTTCGACCGTATGGTTTTTTTCTAAGATCTCAACATGAGACTCGTGACAGGATCCTGAACATCCGGTCGTGGTCGGCAATGGGTTGTTCAGGACCATGGATTTCCCGCCAACCGGAATAAAGCGCGGATAGGTTATTGTTGTCGCGCCGAACGTTAACCGTCCCTGTTGTGATGACTGCTCGACTCGAGTGGTAAATGTCGGGCGCACACGCTCCGGTCTCAATACCTTGGCCCAGGTGGGATCATCAGGGGCGACCAGGAAGGCGTTGCTTCCGCGATGGCATTCGGTGCATGCCACGGTTCCCGGAACAAATCCTTGGTTGGGGTCACGGAGCGAGGAAAGCTGTATCTCGGTCGTCTCAGGTGTCCAGCTTGAGCGCGATGAACTCGGGTCGTTTCCCCAAAAACAGGCATACCCTGTCGTGGCGCTTTGACAAATAACCTGGAATGATCCGCCATGTCGTCCAAGCGCGATACAGGCGCCTCTCGCGCTTGGTGAGGCATACGACCAGACGCTCGCGAATGCTGTCTGATCGACCGGTGCCTGCTCCGGACTATTGGGCGTCAGCAGGATGGTCTGGAGGTTGCCATGGCTTTCCCATTCTGAGGAAGACCGCTTCCAATCAGGTGGAACCGGGACATCTCTCTCGCGGCACGATTCTATATAGTCTTCTTCGGCCGTGACGCCTAAGATCGCTGTCTGAGTTGTACCAGAAGATCGGGAGTTTTCCGCTTCTTTCGGTGGCTCGACGAGCAAGCAGCCTGGGAGGAATAAACAGATACAGGCCGCGACATATGGTCTGAGGAAACTCTCCATTGTTCCAAAATGTCTGGCACCCATCTCGCGCGTTTCCAGTCTAGCGTTATGTGACCAGAGCGCCTGATTATACATTCAAAGAAAGGATGTCAAGGACTCTTTACCGGGTTGTAGATTTCATTAGAGAAAATGTACAGAAGTCGTTTCAGGCGAGAATCGTGACCCGCACGGAAAATCAGTAGGTCTGTGCACAGCCTTACAGAATCGAATCGTGTATTGAGCTGCGGGCCAACTCCGGACGGCCTGCGGCGAGTGCGCGAAGAACCTCATCTCCGTACGCCAACAAGCTCTCCGCGTCGGCCGACTGCTTGATCTCACGCTTGGCTTCCTCTAACACCAACCGGATGTGTCTGGCAGCGGCCGCGCGCCGATCCTGACTCGCGGTGCTAGTACACACGTTCTTGAGAAGCTGGATGAGGCTCCGGGAGACAGTCGGCTCTTTCGACCCGAACCGACGGATTTGTCCGGTCCCAAGCTGCAGGTAGTCCACAAAGCTCGGGAACGGAATCGCCACACGCACCGTGCCCTGTTCGTCGCGGTACAGCCGGTCGCCCAACCGTCGGCGAGCCAGCACGCAGAGAACTTCCGACAAGTGATGCACGGCCTGGGTCGCGGTGTAGGGGTCGTTGATTGCCGAAGACAATGCTCTGTTGCCGATATCGATCAAGCGGCGGATGCCGAAGGGAACATCTTGCAGCATGGTCCGCTCGAACCCGATCTGGATCGAGTCGCGAATGGCCTCCTGCAGTCCGGGCTCGGATGGTGGATGATCGGCCGACTGGTGCCAAGCCCACGCAATCGGCGTCCCGGCGACAACGTGATGACCCACCGACTTGACGAGCCGGATCACCAGGTCCTTCTGTGTTGCAGCGTGGACGAGCGCTTCAGGAGCGACCTCTTGGATGTATCCGGAGCAGTGGGAA
>CAZNBG010000241.1:0-5370 GCA_964570915.1 uncultured Nitrospira sp.
CAAACTGGAGAAATAATTCCTCGGTTGCGGCGAGTGGAATATGAATCTCGATGTGACGGACCGACAGTGAACTCATGAGTATCTGCGACTACGACAAGTTCAGGATAGTGCTTGCTCAGCATGGTACCCCAATAGTGCACTCGTGTGATCAACACACCATTAAGTTAATGTAAATTCCGTCGCGTAAGGTAACGGGCTGGTTAGACGAGGTGCTCGCATCAGCGTACCAATCTGTTCTGTGTCCTGGAATGGTCGAGACGTAAGTTGTTTTTTCGAAGTGAGGCCCTAGCCTCAAGGACTCGGTTCGTTCAAACGGATAGTGTAGAGATAGTGGTATAAGCCTTTGCGTGCCATCAGTTGCGCATGGGTCCCTTCCTCCGCCAGTTTGCCTTTATCCAGCACCAAGATACGGTCGGCTCGCTGAATGGTCGACAGCCTGTGGGCGACCACGAAAGTCGTGCGCCCTTCCATGAGGTGCTGGAGTGCTTCTTGGACCAACCGCTCGGATTCCGTATCAAGCGATGAAGTGGCTTCGTCCAGTAATAGAATGCGAGGATTCTTCAAGACGGCCCGAGCAATCGCGATTCGTTGGCGTTGGCCGCCTGAGAGGTTGATCCCCTTTTCACCCACCACGGTTTGGTACCCATCGGGCAAGGCTGTAATGAAATCATGCGCGTGCGCAGCTTTGCTGGCCTCCCGGACCGAAGCTTCGCTCGCACGTATGTTGCCATAGCGAATGTTGTCCAGGATCGTTCCCCCAAAGAGGATGGTTTCCTGTGGGACCAGCGCGATCTGTTGGTACCAACTCTCGAGCGTCACATCCCGCAGGTCTCTACCGTCAATGGTGAGACGACCTTCCGTGGGATCGTAGAACCGGTGAAGTAGGTTGATCACGGTGGTCTTCCCTGCGCCGGTCGGCCCTACCAAGGCGACAAGTTCGCCGGCCTCGGCCTCAAACGAGAGGTTGGACAAAACGGGATGGCGAGGATCGTAGCTGAACGTGACGCCTTCCACCCGCACACGACCGGCGACGGTAATGAGTGGGTGAGCCTGTGGTCGATCATAAATGTCCGGCTGCGCATCCAAAATTTCAAAGACCCGTTGCATCGCTCCCTGAGCTTCTTTGACCTGCGCAAACACGCGAGCCCCCGAGCTGAATGGACCGATCAGGATGCCGGCGAATAAGACGAAGGCGAACAGATCGCCCGGTGTGACGACGCCGTCGATGACTTGTCGGCCCCCATACCACAGGACCGCCGCCGCTGATGAGAATGTCAGAAGGCTGATGACCGGGATGAAGACGGCCATGATGCCTGCTCGGCGGAGCGTGAGACTAAGCGTCTGGTCGACCTGCTCGGAAAAACGAGCGTTTTCCCGTTGAGTCTGGACGAACGATTTGACGATACGAATACCGGAAATCACTTCTTCGACCAGCGTGCTCACCGAGGCTGTGTGATCTTGAATCGAGGTCGAAAGGGATTTCAGTTGGCGGCCGAATATTTTCGCGACCAGCACCAGAACGGGGAGGAGGATCAGGATCAAGAGGCATAGACGCCACATCATCATGAGGAGAAACGTAATGCCGCCGATGAAGGTCACAAGTTGTTTGACGCCGTCGATCGGGGTTTCTGTGACGATGGATTGGATGACCGTCACATCGTTCATTAATCGGGAAAGCAATTCTCCGGTACGGCGCCGCGCAAAAAAGCTGACCGTCAACGTGTGTAAATGGCCGAATAGATGTTTGCGAAAATCGGCGACGACATGCTGCGAGACCCATGCGGTCAAATAACTATGACCCATCGAGCACAACCCCTGGAGAAGGACCAAGCCCAGGAAAAGGCCGATCGACTGCGTCATTTTGTCGGCGTCTCGCTGAACGGTGATGAGATCCCAGAGAATGCCCGCGAACCGAACCAAGGCGAGATTGATGAGCGCCACTCCCGACACGAGTAACCCTGCCAGTATCAGACGTGGCAAATAGGGTCGAACAACGGGCAAGAACCGCTTGAAGATCAACATTGCTAGCCAGAAGGTATGATCCGCAACGAAATCGTGTTGGTGCCCACGGCGACGTTGAACGCGATCGAAATGACGGGAGGTGAGACGGAAGGACTAGAGTTGAGCGACCGACTCAATGAGGTTCTTGTTGATCGCCACGAAATCCGACCGGTCCTTATCGTTTATGACGACGTCAGTTAGGCTAATGAAGAGACGTACTTCTTCGTTGATCGCGTCGGAGACACGATTGCGCATCGGAGGGACCAGGAAGTCTCCTACGTAGGTGCAATTGACCGTCCGTACGCGGATGCGGACTTTCTTGCCCTCGGCCACGGTCTCTTCCTCCTGCCATGCAGGCTGAGTTTAGCTTTTCCGGCGCAGAAACTTCTGACGTTGGCGCAGCTTCTTGTACTTGTGTTTGCGCATCTTCTTTCGGCGTTTTTTCAACACGCTGGACATGCTGTGTGTCTCCTAGGGTGGCCGAGTCTAAAAGCTTTCCGCTCAAAATGCAAGCTCACAGCGCCTTTTGCCCCTGTGGTATACTGACCAGCTATGTCTAGCTGGAGGTGCTCTCCTTCGTCGCCCCTGTTCATCGGGTGGCTTCTGCTGCTCGCGATTGCGGTGAGTGGATGCCCGTCCAAGACCATTCAGTACCCAGCTGAACACGAGCGTCTTCTGCGCATCGACCAGGCGGTGGATTCCCTGCGGAGTGCCTACCAGCGGAAGGATCGGTCCGGTTTTCAGGCCATGATGTTGCCGCTGGATCAGATGGAAGAACTTCTACGCCAGGCGGAGATGGACTTCGAGGCGTTTCACTCCATCGCGCTCGAGTTCAACATCGAACGAGTCGTGCTTGAAAAGGACGACATCGACGTCTTCGTCCATTGGCAAGGCACGTGGATAAAAGATGCCAACGACGCGGGGGTACGGCAGCGCGGCCACGCGCGACTGCAATGGGTCGGGACCCAGTCGATTCTCCTGCGCCGGGTTGAAGGGGATTTGCCCTTCGGGATGAGGACGAAACAGATGCTGTCGTCCGAGCCTCTCTCACCGCAGGGCTCCCCGCGATAGTGATGCCACGGAACTCACCGGAAGCAGATTTTCTCGTGATCGGCAGTGGAGTCGCCGGGCTCCGCGCCGCATTGGAGCTCTGCCACCTGGGTCGGGTGATCATGCTCACCAAAGGTCATCCTCTACAGAGCAATTCAATCTTTGCACAGGGCGGGGTTGCCGTCGCGCTGAGTGAGGAAGACGATGTGGCCATCCATTTGACGGATACGGTGAAAGCGGGACATGGGTTGTGCCGTCGTGACGCGGTGCGCGTCTTGGTTGAGGAAGGACCGGATCGGATTCAAGAGCTCATCCGATGGGGAGCGAAGTTCGACAAGACCGGAGGGAAATTTGCGTTTGCCCGGGAAGCGGCCCACAGCCGCAGCCGAATCCTCCGGGCTCGAGGCGATGCGACTGGAAACGAAATGGTCCGTGTCTTGATGGCGCAGGCCGCCAGACACAGGCGAATCGTCCGATTGGATTATCACTTCACCGTCGATCTTGTGGTCGAAGAAGGCCGATGTTGTGGAGCGGTGGTGCTTGATGAAAATTCAGGGGAACAATTCACAATTCCCGCAAAAGCGGTCGTGCTGTCGACCGGTGGAGCTGGGCAGATTTTTGCTCGAACCACGAATCCGCCCAATGCGACCGGCGATGGTATGGCCATGGCCTTTCGTGCGGGAGCGGAACTACGGGATATGGAATTCGTCCAGTTTCACCCAACGTCGTTGTATCTGCCGTCGAGCCCGCCGTTTTTGTTGTCTGAAGCCATGCGGGGGGAGGGTGGTCAGTTGCGCAATAATAAGGGCGAGATGTTCATGCAACGGTATCATCCGCTCGGCGTCTTGGCTCCGAGGGATATCGTGGCCCGGGCTATTTGGGCGGAGATGGCGGCGACGCGAGCGCGACATGTCTATCTGGATGTGACTCACCTGGGATCGGATTTTGTGAAACGTCGCTTCCCAACGATCTATGCGACCTGTCTTCGCCACGATATCGATATGACGGAAGAATGGATCCCGGTTTCTCCAAGCGCCCATTACATGATGGGCGGGGTGGCGACCGACATCAACGGAGCCACGACGCTGCCGGGCCTGTTTGCCGCCGGCGAAGTTGCGTGCAGCGGCGTGCACGGCGCGAACCGGCTGGCCAGCAATTCTTTATTGGAAGGACTCGTGTTTGGGATGCGGGCCGGTGTTGCCGCTGTCGCGTGGGCCTCTCGCTGTTCGATGCCTAATGTGACTGCTCACCTCGAGTGCGCGAAGCGCGGCCGCGTAGACCGATTAGAGGACGCGGAAAAGGTACGAAGTTCGTTGCGCCGCACGATGTGGGGGCAGGTGGGGTTGGTCCGTTCCCGAGAGTCGTTGATTCGCGCCACGGCTCAGCTCGCCCGATGGGAGCGCATGGTGTCCCGAACCTTTGCGACGAGGGCCGACTTGGAGGTCAAGAACATGGTGCAAGTGGCGCACTGTGTGGCGGAAGCGGCGCTGTGGAGAGAGAACAGTGTCGGCGCTCATTATCGCGCTGACTTTCCTGGATCCCGACGCCCAGGATGGAAACTGCATAGCCGACTGCGTGTGGCCGAACGCGCTACTGATCAGACGGAGTCGAGGAAACAGGGGCAGATTGTGGCGCTGCATAGCTCGAAGAAGGGATAACGTGTCCGGTTGAAGCAAGGTCACGTGCAAGGAAGGTTCGATAGTACCGTAAGACCTTCCGAACATATTGGCGGGTTTCGTCGATCGGCGGAAGAGTTCGGTAACGGTCTACCACATTTTCCCCCGCGTTATACGCGGCAAGTGCCAGGGGGAGGTTCCCACGGAATCGATCAAGCAGTTGTCGCAAATACTTGGTTCCTCCACCGATATTGTCTTCCGGATCGTAGAGGTCCCGCACGTCCAATCTCACCGCAGTCTGCGGCATCAATTGCATTAATCCGATGGCGCCTGCCCGGGAAACCGGGAGGGGGTCAAAATCAGATTCAGCCTTGATGACGGCACGGATAAGGGCCGGGTGCAGTTGATGTTGCTGTGAGAATCGGCTGATCATGGGCTCCAACTGTTGTTCTGAGATGACGGGGTGCAGCCGATTCGGTTGGAGGTCAACCCGGCGGTACCGAGTATCAGAGGGAACATTGGTGAGCGATATGGTCCCCTTGGCATCGATATATTGGTAAATTTCAGCGTGAAGACTTGGGATGGCAGTCATAAGAAGAAAGCCGCTGCAAAACATGCTGGAGGACACCCGGCGGGGCCAACGTAGAGTTGAATTAGAGTGTCGTCTGGACCGGCCGCCGCGCGCAGCATGCTGTCTGTGCTG
>CAZNBG010000242.1:0-4025 GCA_964570915.1 uncultured Nitrospira sp.
TGACCCGGGACGCTTACGGCAAATCGTGATGAATTTGATGGCGAATGCGATCAAATTCACCGACAGCGGCGATGTTATCGTGGAAGTGACGGTTGAGGCTCAATCGAAGGAGGATGCGACGATTCGCGTTGCGGTCACGGATACCGGCATCGGGATCTCCGACGAAGCCCGCGAAAGGCTCTTTCGGTCGTTCAGCCAGGCCGATGGATCCACAACGAGAAAATACGGCGGGACCGGTCTCGGTCTGGCGATTTGCAAACGACTCGTTGAGATGATGGGCGGAACAATTGGGGCGACGAGTCGGGTTGGAGAAGGAAGCTGTTTCTGGTTTACGGTGAACTTGCGCCAACAGGCTGAGAGCTCCCGCCGCGCCGAGCCTTCCGCCGTCGTGTTGGGGGGGCTCCGCGTCTTGATTGTGGATGACAAGGCCATCAATCGAAAGGTTTTGGAGCTGATGACAAACGCATGGGGAATGCAGCCGACACTGGTCCACAGCGGCCCCGAGGCGTTGAATGTCTTGAGCCGTCAACACGGGCAGTCACGGTTCGACCTTGCGCTGTTGGATATGGATATGGGATCGATGGAGGGAATCGAATTAGTACGCGCCATAAAGGCGCGAGCTGAAGGGGCGGATATTCGGCTTGTGTTGCTCACCTCATTCGGTCGGCGGGGGGATGCAAAGATAGCCAGGGAAGCTGGGTTGGCAGCCTACCTGACAAAGCCGATTCGCGAGCGACAATTGCACGATTGCCTTGTCGCACTCATGACACAACTCCCGGCATGCGTGCCGACAACGAATGACCCGCTGCCCCTTATCACGCGGCATACACTTGCAGAAGCTACGGCCAACATGGATCTTCGCATTCTCTTGGCCGAGGATAACATTATTAATCAGAAAGTTGCCGTTCGCCTCTTCCAACGGTTGGGCTATCGAATCGACGTCGTGGCCAACGGACGCGAAGTCATTGAGGCGCTGTCTCATATTCGCTATGACGCGGTGTTCATGGATTGCCAAATGCCGGAAATGGATGGTTTCGAAACCACACGTCTCATTCGAGAGAGGGAACAGCTATCCGTCAAAGGCCCACCGCTGAGCGAAAACCGATTGCCGGATGACGGGTCACGAATGGCGCACTCGGGTCACATGCCGATCATTGCCATGACGGCGAATGCGATGCAGGGGGATCGCGAACGGTGTCTGGCGGCAGGGATGGATGACTATCTCTCAAAGCCCATTTCTGTTGACGCCCTAGCCGGCGCACTGGACCGCGTGAATCGAGAGCGTGGACATTCCCGGGACAGCAGGAGCCAAGAAGCCGCGTAATTCGTGTGTCTCAGCCCAGCTTTGGGCAATCACGCCAATTCAAGCGTCAATTGTTCAGGCGCCTTGACGAGGCCACCCGGTCTGGCCGATGGGTGCATGGTGTCTGATATGCGGGCAAGGGAGGGGAGAAGCCGATGCTCGATCGATCGGGCTGGTGACATGAGCTCCTCCAAAGAGCCTCGACAGGCACCGCAGTGGTGCTGCGTGGGCTGGATGGAATTTCGTTGCCGTCGATAGACACGCCCGCAGTCTTTGCAGCGCCAGGCAAACCTCGATAGCGCTAGGACTTCCTTCTCAAGAGTGTGATGGGTCGTGACCGCCACGTCCCCCGACCGGTTGACCTCTGTCATTTTCCGCAAGAATTCCAGTCCATGATCCGGCCGCCTCTTGAGCACGTCGAACTGCCATTGATGGATCATCTCATGTGCGAGGGTGTTCAGGAGTTCCTGTTTCGCATACGATGTCCGTTCGGCGAGCCGCTCAAACAACGGATGCGACAGGCGAATCTCTCGACGGTTGCGGCTGCCGGCGGGATCCCATGCTTTCGGCCCTCCTCGGCTGGCGAACATGCCGACTGAGGAGGTGAGGCGCCGACTCCAGCGAATCGAAATCGGTGGCAGTGAACCGGCAAAGTACCGTGCGTTCAGGCACTGCCAATGGGTCTGCAGCTCTTCGAACGGAAGGAGGATTGAGGCTGGTCTCATTCCAATTTGTCCAGCACCGCTGCAGCCAGCAACGGCAGCATAATTTCGTGGTGACCAGTCAAGGAATAGCCCTGGCCGCCCTTTTGCGTGGGACGTCGAACGACGTTGGTCTGCGGCCGGTAGTGGGAGAGAAAATCCATATTGACCGTGGTGATGTTCGCGATCGGATGGCCGAGGTTTCGTCCTAACGACAGTGTTTTCAAAAATACCTCGGGAAGTATTACGGCCGATCCGATATTCAAATACACCCCGCCCTCCATCTGGGCGACCACCGCGGTGAGGCGCCTGAAGTCGAGGAGAGACGTGGCCCCGATGGCTGCTCCGTCCGCAGAGGGGTGCATGTGGATAATATCGGTTCCGACCGCCACATGCACAGTGACCGGAATACCGAGTCGAGCGCCGGTGGCTAAAATGCTGACGGCTCGATTGGGGAATTGATCACCCGATCGATTCAGATAATGCCCGATGGCTTCACCCAGCCCGTGGCCGTCCTTCGCTCCGCGCGTGATCGCCTCATTCAGGATCTGTCCCGTTTCTTCCGCCATACCAAACCGACCATTGTCGATCTCGGCATCGACTTCTTCAGATGTGTGACCCATCAGAGCCAATTCAAAGTCGTGAATAATCCCTGCCCCGTTCATCGCGACTGCGGTGACGATGCCTCGCTCCATCAAGTCCGTGATGATCGGAGCAAGCCCAACCTTGATCACATGGGCGCCGATCCCGACGATCACGGGACGGTGATTCCGATGCGCTCTCACGATGGCGTGTGTGACGGCCCGCAACGTCTTGACCGCTAAGATGTCCGGAAGGCGGGAATAGAACGTCGCGAACGAACCTCCGCGTGTCCACGGCGTGGCGAAGTCCGCGAGGCGCACCTTGCTGTGCCGTTTTTTCAACGGATAGGTCTTGAGATCCGACGCATTGATCGGAGGGATCAAGGCGGGAGGACGAGTCGGGGCAGTCCGATTAGGACGCTTTCCCAAGGAGATGATCCTCTACCAGTTCACACAAGACATGGCCGAGTGTGATGTGGCTCTCTTGAATGCGAGAGGTGACGGTGGATGGCACGACAAAGGCGTAGTCGACGAGACCGGCCAGTTGGTTGCCCGTTGCTCCGGTCCAGGCAACCGTGGTCAAGCCACATTCACGGGCGGCGGCGATCCCCTTCAGCACGTTGGGAGAATTCCCGCTGGTGCTGATGCCGATGGCAATGTCGCCCCTTCGGCCGTGCGCCCGCACCTGGCGGGCAAACAGTTCTTCATAGCCGTAGTCGTTTGCGATGCAGGTGATGGCGGCGATGTCCGTCGCCAGCGCGATCGCGGGCAGTGGCACCCGGTCGCGCTGGTACCGTCCGACAAACTCCGCCGCAATATGGGCGGCATCGGTTGAGCTCCCGCCGTTGCCGAAGAGGAGGACCTTATTGCCGTTACGGAAGGCCGTTGCGATGAGTGTGGCGACCTCCACGATACGGTCGGCATGTTCGCGCGCAAACTGCTGCTTGACGTTCGCACTGTCGGCAAAGGCCGTCAAAACATGTGTTTGCATGGACGGATTCTAGGGAAGGGAGTCCATGCTGTCAAGGTTGGGAGGGATCTTCATAAGATTTTGCGGCGTCAAATTGAACACAGGTGAGGGCGATGATATAGTCGTCGCGCGATGGCAAAAGATCAACCCATCAAGGCCCTCGTGATCGCATTGGTCGATGATGCGATGTCAGCGGTCTATTCGATCAACCGGCTCACGCCGGAGGCCCTGTGCTTTGTGTTGCCGGAAGGAAGCAAGTCTTTGGTGGAGTCTGCCGTCCAACCGAACATCCAGCAGATGCCGAGACGGTGGGATTGGATTGTGATGGCAGAAACCACGGAATTCCCCACGTCCTATCAACCGCTTGCGCGATCGCTGCCGTAACTCTTGCGGACGTGGGAGGTAAAGCCTGTTACACTCGTTGAGGACTTGAATGGAGCGGCCCCGGGAGTGAGCAGCACTCTTACCAT
>CAZNBG010000242.1:4035-5364 GCA_964570915.1 uncultured Nitrospira sp.
GACACCGGGGGTGGCAGGAGCGCTTACCCTGGTGGGGCTGCCGTGGACTTCCCGATTGGTCGAACTGAGTCCGGCTCGCGAAGGACTTGATGGCGATCACGTTGAGTTGGGCACGAAGACTCTCGTGTGGATGCAGAGCAATCCGTGGGACGAGCAAGCGACCGTGTCACGCCGCGAAGGATGTGAGGTGTTCAACCGAGGGCTCTTTCACGCCGCCGCCAAACTCTTCCATGATGTGGAACTGCGGGTCAGTGGCGGGCAGAAGCCGCTGTATCGAGCCTTGACTGATTTGGCTGAGGGTTATGAGTTGTGGGAACGGTTTCACTATCGTCAAGCTTGGGACAAATTGAAAACTTCGATGAAGGCCTTAGAGATGGCTTCGCTCTGGGGGGGGCCTCCTGGATTGAAGTCGGTCGTGCCGCCCGTCAAGGTCAATGCCGGGTTCCTCGAAAAGCTCGTCCTCGATTCCGCTGAGGTCAAAGAATTCGTGTCATTGGACTTATTAGCGCATGCAGGCAGAAGGCTCCTTGCCGGACGCGATCCCGAAGCGGCCATGGTTTCGCTCGTCCGTGCTCTGGAGGCGTTTGCGCAGGTCCGACTCTATAAGGCGCACAAGGTGAAGAGCTGGGACGTGTTGCCGGAACAGCTCCCGCAGGCGCTTCAGGAAGTCTGCCGTACCTGTTATCTCGAAGATATTGACGGCAAGTATAAGCTGCCGCTCCAGGCGCAGTTTCGTGCGCTGGCCGGGCTGGGCGATCAACTGGGCCAAGCCTTCCTCAGGGAATGGCAGAAGATGAAGCCTTTGCTGGACGCTGCGGACCATGCGGTGTTGGGCCATGGTTTCGAACCTGTCAAGTCAGAGCGTGTGCAGCAGTTGTATGATGTGATTGTCCGACTCACCGGGGTTGTGGAGTCGTCGCTTCCAAAGTTCCCTATCCTCAATCTTTAGGAGCTGAGGGCCGAAGAGGATTCACGAGCACTGACCGTGGCTCTGGTACTCTTCCTCTCGACCCGTGATGGCAATTCGTGAGCAGGTCCGAGGGTGGGACTCCGGTCAACCATCTATTCGCGGTTCCCATGGAGATTAAGATCTACTACGAAGATACCGACTGCGGCGGGGTGGTCTATTACGCCAATTATCTAAAATATTTTGAGCGGGCCCGTACCGAGTATCTTGAAGCACGAGGGTATTCAGTTGCGGCATTGATGAAACAGGGCATGCTCTTTGTGGTTGTGCACGCCGAAGTGGAGTATTGTTCGCCCGGTCGGTATGGAGACACGTTGGTCGTTGAAACGGAAGTAGGCGATGTGACCCGGGCTGCGTTGAGA
>CAZNBG010000243.1:0-5359 GCA_964570915.1 uncultured Nitrospira sp.
CGGACTATTGGCCGGTTTGCCAACGATTGGTGGGATTCGACCCGGAGCGGTCGCTCTATGTCGACGACGATGAAGGCTGTCTCCAGGCGGCACATCGGTTCGGCATCCGGCATCTGATTCATAGCGCCAAGTCGAGTTCGCAGTTGCCTACACAGGCATCGGGTATCTTTCCTTCCATCGAAAGAATGACGATGTTGCTCAACGGCTATTCGTTGCGGTAACGTCGTCTCCCGCATGTCGCGAGGCGCTTCCGCGATACATTTCTCCGCCGATGCGGGGGATCCCTTCCATGACGAAACGGTCGAGTTGTCGAACCACCAGACCGGCATCAGCGATGAGCCGGTCGATTCGGCGATTCAAGTTACAGCCGCAACCGATCACGTTCTGAAGCGGATTCAGTCGATCCTGCCACAGAGCTATGCGGGCGTCGTCACTGCGGCCATGTTCCAGAAACAAGAAGCACCCGTTTGGCTTCACGACACGACGAATTTCCCGCAGGGCTTTCACCGGATCGGGAATCGTGCACAGCGTCCACGTACTCACGGCGCAGTCGAAGGTGTGGTCCGGATAGGGGAGCGTCTCCGCGCTCTGCCACGTGATGTCTATGGGAAAGCCTGCTGAAGCACAGCGTTGGGCCAGCCGAATGGGGAGCATCGTAATCGGTTCCACGGCCTGCAATCGGACCACACCAGCCGGGTATTGCGTCAGGTTTAAGCCGGTCCCAAGGCCGATTTCCAAGACCTCTCCCTGTACCGTCCGCAGCAAATTGTGCCGAAGTTGCTGGAATACCGCTCCGTTCATCACACGGTCCATCAAGCGCGGAAAAATGTAGGTGCCGTACCAACCCATTATGAAGAGCCTGCTTTCGGATGTCTCCCTTACCTTACCCTAAGTTCCATTGACGTGGAACGACTAGGGATTGATAAGACGCAGCCATTCAGCATCCCACCATTGTTGTTGCCCCCGCCGGTCTATGTTAGAGTTCTTCCTTTTTGAAGGGGACTTTGACGGTCATGAGCAAAGGGTTCGATCACCACGCGATCGAAGCGAAATGGCAAGCCTATTGGGACGAGCATCGCCCCTTTCGAGCTCAGTATGATCCGGCCAAGCCCAAATTTTACTGCCTCGATATGTTTCCCTATCCATCCGGTTCGGGGCTCCATGTCGGCCATCTTGAAGGGTACACCGCCACCGACATCGTGTCTCGGTACAAACGGATGAGAGGCTTCAATGTTCTGCATCCGATGGGGTGGGATGCATTCGGTTTACCGGCCGAACAGTACGCCGTGAAAACAGGAATTCATCCGGCGAAGACGACGGCCGAAAACGTCGCCACCTTCAAGCGACAGATGCAGCGCGTGGGGCTCTCCTATGATTGGGAACGGGAACTCAGCACGACCGACCTCGAGTATTATCGCTGGACGCAATGGATCTTCCTCAAGCTCTTCGAGCGAGGACTGGCCTACGTTGCGGAAGTGCCCGTAAACTGGTGTCCAGCCCTTGGGACGGTGCTGGCCAACGAAGAAATCGTCGACGGTAAGAGCGAGGTGGGTGGGTTCGACGTGATCCGCAAGCCGATGCGCCAGTGGGTGCTGAAGATCACCGCCTATGCCGATCGATTGCTCGGAGATGTAAAAATACTGATACCGGAGTTCGCTCGAGACGGAAGTCGATTTTTTATGGGCCGAACACAACGGCGCAATCCGAGTGTTTACAACCAGACCGGATACGTTGTTCGGGGCGACCTACATGGTTCTCGCTCCTGAACACCCGCTTGTCGATGTGATCACGAGCGAGGAGCAACAAGACGCGATTAGGGCCTATCGCGAGGCGTCGGCGAAGAAGAGCGATCTGCAACGGCAAGAACTCGACAAGGAAAAGACCGGCGTGTTCACCGGCGGCTATGCCGTCAATCCCGTGAACGACGAGCGGCTGCCCATTTGGATCGCGGATTATGTGCTGATGAGTTACGGGACCGGCGCGATCATGGCCGTCCCGGCGCATGACGAGCGCGACTGGGCGTTCGCCCAGCACTATCAGCTCCCTATTCGGGAGGTCATTTCCGGGGGACACGTCCAGGAAGCCGCGTTTACCGACATGGATCGCGGGATCGCGGTGAATTCATCGACTCAGGATGGTGGTTTCTCGATCAACGGCCTCGCGCCGTCTGAAGCAATCTCGAAGATCACCGACTGGCTGGCGAAGCAGGGCAAGGGAACACGGGCGGTCAACTACAAACTGCGGGATTGGCTGTTCGCCCGCCAGCGGTATTGGGGTGAACCGTTTCCGATCGTGTGGGTTGAGGGAGAAGCGCGCCCGCTTTCGGAGGAGCAGTTGCCCCTCGTATTGCCGGAGACCAACAATTTTACACCGTCAGGGACGGGCGAGAGCCCCTTGGCAAACTTAAGCGAGTGGCTGGCTACGACGGATCCCACTACGAATAGACCGGCTCGGCGCGAAACCAATACCATGCCGCAATGGGCCGGTTCGTGCTGGTATTACCTCAGATTCATCGATCCCAAGAACCCCGCCCAGTTGGTCGACCCGGCGAAGGAACGGTATTGGATGCCCGTGGATCTATACGTCGGAGGCAGCGAGCATGCCGTGTTGCATCTTCTCTATGCTCGATTCTGGCACAAAGTCCTGTTTGATGTCGGAGTGGCCAGCACACGAGAGCCATTTATGAAATTGGTTCATCAGGGAATCGTGCTGGGAGAAGACAATCAGAAAATGTCGAAATCGCGCGGGAATGTCGTCAATCCCGATGACATGATCGATCAGTTCGGCGCGGATGCCGTGCGACTCTATGAGATGTTCATGGGCCCGCTTGAGGCGATGAAACCGTGGAGTACCAGGGGCGTGGAAGGAGTGACGCGATTCTTGGAACGGGTCTGGCGGCTGATGGTCGACGAAGAGGGCCGACTGGCCAGCGCCGTCGTCTCGACAACTCCGAGCCTTGCCCATCAACGCCTGCTTCATCAGACGATCAAAAAGGTTACGGAGGATATCGAGGCGCTTCGTTTCAATACGGCGATCTCGCAAATGATGATCTTCACGAACGAGATGACGAAGGCCCAGGTACGGCCGCGATCCGTGATCGAGCCGTTTGTCTTGCTCCTCTCTCCGTTCGCGCCGCATGTGGCCGAAGAGCTTTGGGGCTGTCTGGGACACCAGCCCAGCGTCTCGCAGCAACCTTGGCCGGCTTTCGATCCGGCCATGACGGTGAGCGAGCGCATGACCATTCCCATTCAAATCAACGGAAGGCTCAGGGCCAAGATCGATGTGCCGGCCGACGCGGCGCGCGAAGACATCGCGCGATTCGCTTGTGCGGAGGCTGCAGAGTGGCTGCAAGGCAAAGAGCCCCAAAAAGTCATCTACGTCGAAAAGAAGCTGATCAACTTCGTGGTCTAGGGAGATGCGGCGTGCTGGGGGCTGAGGTCACAACGAGCGTGGGTCACGAGCGAAGGCGGAATCTCCAGTCGGAACGCGGCACCCTTGTCGCAGTATTGCTCGTCGCGAGTCTCGTTGCCTGTGGCTATCAGTTTCGCGTAGAGGGGGCCGGACCCACCATCGGAGGAGCCGTCGCTCCCGCCTCCAACGAGCCGCCGCCGCGTCTCATCATCCGGACGTTGATCAACAACAGTTTCGAGCCGAATCTGGAAACCCGATATACCAATTACCTTCGCGAGGAGTTTTCTGCCGGCAGCGGGGCACAGGTGGTTCCTGAGTCCGACGCGGCGGATCTCGTGCTGACCGGGCAAGTCCTGTGGGTGAGCGTGCCGACGCTCAGTTTTTCGCAGGCGGCGACGCTGGAAAGCAGGGCTGAAGTCGTCGTTACGGTTCGGGTGGAAGAGATCCGGTCGAAAAAGGTGGTGTGGTCGCAGCTCGCAAAAGGAGCATCGGAATTTTTCGTCACGCCCGATCTCCAATTCAATCGGGCGTTGCAAAATCGAGCGATGGAACAGGCGGGTCGCTTTGTGGCGGCCGACTTGGCGGCGCGGTTTCTCTTACAGGTCGAGACCGGCGCGTTGACCAAGCCAGCGTCCATACCGACTCCCGGGCCAAATTAGAGCAGCGAGGATCGCCAATGGCAGCGGCCGTGAATCATGCGCAGTTGGAGTCGGCGCTCACACAGCAGGCGCTTGGGTCTCTGTATCTCGTCGTCGGGGAAGAAGACTTGCTCAGGGATTATGCGCTTGCGGCCATCAAGCGCGCGGTGCTGGGCAGTGAAGGGGACGAATTCAATTACGAATTGTTCTACGGTGATGAGGCGAACGGGACCGATATTCGGAACAGTGTGGCGGCCGTGCCGGTATTCGCGGAGCGCCGCTTGGTCGTGGTGAAAGCCGCGGAAAAACTCTCCGCTCGGGAAAGCGACCTTCTGCTCGATTGTGTGAAAACTCCAGTGGACTCCACGACGCTGGTGTTTGTCAGCCCCAAGTTGGACGGTCGGCTGAAATTTTCCCAAGCACTGACCAGAACGGCAGTTGTGGTCGATTGTTCACCGCTCCGGGATGCTCAGCTGCCTCCATGGATTACCCGTGAAGCAAAGCGGGTCGGGCTTCAGCTGGAAGAAGAAGCGGCTCAATCACTGCAGGAGGCATGCGGGTCATCGCTCTACGGCGTGCGCCATGAATTGGAGAAGCTGGCCTCATATGTGCCGGCTGATCGCCCGGTCACCGCTGCCGATGTCCACCTGCTCCGTGGTATGGAGCCGGGCGCGTCCGTATTTGATTTGACGTTGGCCATCGCAGAGGGCCGCCGTGGACGAGCCCTTTCGATCTTGGCGCGCAACCTTGAAGCCGGGGAGGCTCCGCTTCGGATTCTCGGTTCTCTTGCCTGGCAGTATCGCCGTCTGTGGAAGGTCAAAGAGCTGTTGGCCAATGGTGGCCGTGAAGGGGAGGCTGCCCGAAGTTTGCGCATGGACCCGTGGAAGGTCCGCTCCTTTCTCGATCGGTTTTCTGAGCCACATCTTCACGCGGCCCTGCGCCTTTTTCTGGACACGGATGGGAAACTCAAAGGAGGAAGCGGCAGCCGTCCACGGATGATGTTGGAACACCTACTCTTGAAGCTGTGTGAGGAGACCGCAGGTAAGCGAACGGAGCCGCCAGGCCGTTCTTCCGCGTCACCGAGGCGAGTCCCAGCGCGAGTGGTGTCGAACGTGCGAACAATTAAGAGCCGGAACCGGACAGAGCGTTGACACGAAGAGCCAGACGCGAAACACGGCGGGAGGCGGTGTTGCGATGAAGAACACCTTTCGAAACGGCTTTTCCGATCGCCGAGGTGGCTTCCAGCAAGCTGGCCTTGGCCTCATTCGCCTTCATCCCGGCCACGGCGGTCTGAACCTTCTTGATCAGTG
>CAZNBG010000244.1:0-5340 GCA_964570915.1 uncultured Nitrospira sp.
CCTTCCACGCGTTGAGACACGACTCCCACGGCATCACCCGTTTTCTCGACCACCCCTTTTGGTTCATACTCGATACGAAGGTTAATTTTGGACTTCCCCTCGGTGACAGGAGAAAAGATGACGATCCCTTCGTTCTTCGCCCCTTGTTGACTCCGCCATGCGATCCGCTGATCAGGAACCTGCTCGGTGATCACGGCGTCCCATTCTTCCTGCTTTCCGCCGATACTGGCTTTCCAGTGGAGATGTTTATCGTCGATCTGCTGGACTTGCTCGACCCCCTCCATGAACCGAGGAAATTCTTCAAACTGGGTCCATTGATTGTAGGCCGTCCGGACGGGAACATTCAGGTCGATGGATTTCTCGATGACAGACATTGTGAGCGCCCTCCTTGGTTGATTGTTATTGAGTCAAACTAACGCTTGCTGCTCGGGAGATCTTCTTCATCACCGGGAACGCCGCCGGGCGGAAGGGCTCGTAGGTCGAGACGATACAGCCCCCTTTTCACCTGTAGCGTTTGCCAACCGAGTGGCCGCCTTCCCTCATGAGGCTTGGGATTGACAAATGTTCCTGGTATTCGAACTTGTTGTTTTCATCGTAACGAAGCTTAGGCTAATTCAATACTGGGGAAACACATAGACGCGGAAGGGTGACGATATTATGCACGACGCGCATCAACTCTGGGGAAATATCCAGTTTGCTTGGTGTTCTTTGTATCGTCAGCGACCGGCGGATGTGGTGAGTGCGAATATCTTGAGGCCAGATCGGAATGGATTCGACACCGTCATGGAACTCACTCGTCAATTCCTGAATGTCAAAGTCATTGCCGTCTCAGGCAGGCAGTAAGGAGTCCCTGGTCGGCGCACCGAGCTGTTGGGCACATGCCGAACGTTATGCGCGCCCTTTGAAATAGAAGATAGACTGATCGCCATTCGGTATGAGACAACGCACGAGTCTTCCTGACTGACCAGGCGGTGAGATTCCGCGACTAGGGCTTCCTGATTGCAGGCGATATGGTCCTTAGAGAGACATCCACTCCTCGTCGCAGCTAGTGCTGCAACTCATACTGAACCGCGTGGAGCAACGCCTGAAGATCAAGGGGTTTGGGAAAGATCTGTCGAGCCCCGATGAGCTTGGCCTTGTGAAGTTCGTCTTCGGAGTGTCCGCTCATGGCAATGACCTTCACGTCCAAAAAGGCGCGAGTCAATTCCAAAATGACCTCTAGGCCGTTCATTTCTGGCATCTCCAGATCCGTAATAACCAGATCCACGGGCTGGGTGAGGAACCGTTCGAGTCCCTGCCGACCATTGGCGGCTTCACAGACCTGATATCCAGCATCTTCAAGCGCCTATGTCAGCAGCAGCCGCACGGACGCGTGATCCTCAATGACCAGGATGGTCGCCGGCATGATTCTCTCTCTCCTTTTCTCGGTCCCGCTCAGCAGTGCCCTCTATTTAGGCTGCAAGCGGTTCAACCGGCTCCGATTCCAAGGACACCTTGACGGTCTCCCGAACCGGCGCGTCCGGAGGGAGTAGCACCATCGGCCTCGCGTGTTGCTGACGGTGTTGCTGGACGACGCCGCCATCCCGATGGCCACAATTGACACAGCGCCAGCCGCAGCTCCACATCTCGCCATACCCCGCCTCCATATCGATCATGTGTTCTTTCAGCATCAATCCCTGACAACGTGTACAGGTCATTGCAGTCCTCCCTTTGGTAATCGCGTCGTGCCTGAGTTAACCGTATCAGGTAGAACGATCGGTGCCAGATCCGAACGAGGTACGTCGAAAGAGGGGGACGAGTCGCTAGGGCGAGTCCTAGCACCGTCACGACCCTGAGAAGGCTACCAATAGAGAGGTCGAATCTACGGCATATCCTATTCACCTTTATGTTCGTGGCTCCTTACCCTCCCCGGCTCATCGCCTTCGTGACCTTGACCGTGCTTTCCATCTCTGGATGTTCCTCGCTTATTCCATCCACACAAAGCGGAATAGCGACGGAATACAGCCAGCACTGCGGATCAGAAGCCGCCAAGACACGTTCGAATCGCGCTCCGCTCCACGTCGAACCCACGGTATCCCCAGAACCATCCGTACGCGTCGAGCAGCAGTTGACTCCAGTGGCACGCCGAATCGCCGAGACCATCGATGTGATGCCCCTCCTGAATGCTCTCATGGACGTGCACGCGCCGCAGTCACGGTTGGGGATGGTCATTCGCCGTTTACAGCTGACCGAGCGGATCCAACTGGCCATGCTCGAAGTGAGCTCGGCCACTGCGGAAATCGTCTGCGAACGGGATCGAGCCGATCAATTGGCGGACCGCATTGACGAGGTGGATGGAGGGCGGGTGAAACAGCTTACCATTGCCTCCATCGTCTTGGGAGGGATTGCCGGCATTGTCACCGGTGGAATAGGATTGGCCGCCGGCGCGACGGTGGGCGCCGATGCCGCCACGCTGGGGGGAGGGGTGCTCGCCTCGTGGTTCGGCCTCTCCGCCCTCTTTGTCCGTTCCGAAGTGGACTTCCATCACGAGCGCAACATCCTCCGAGAACTCTGGGAAGATCCCAACGAGCCGCAGATCTTTTCCCCGATTCTGTGGCGGTATCTCCATCGATCGCCGACGACCAACGATGCGTCGCCCCGTATCCAGGTGGTGAATGGCCGGCGCCAAAAGGGACGCTTGGGAGAACGGGACTCTCAAGACGAAGCACGCCGGCGGCTGCTGTTTTTCAGCGCAGGAGGTCGCTATTCAGCTCCTGACCTCCGCGCACGGGCCTCGATGCTGGAGACGCTTGAGGCCTCCTTGCGCCTGATTCATGAAGATCTCGAGGTCCTGATTCGAGAAATGACTGCAGTGGTGGGATGGGAATATGAGGGAGACCGAATCGAAGGCGAGACAGGGAACCGGGGCACGAGCCCATGACACGCGCTCGCCGTTTCGTCCTTCCGACTCGCCTCAAAAATGTTTTCGAGGTTCTTGGCCCAGGCTTCCAAAGCTTAGCTACTCTAGGGGCCGCTTTCTCCCGGCCATGAGCAGCGGGTCTGCCGCGGTGAGGTTAGGTCGAAATCGTGTACCTGTCTTGGTGATTCTTCCAAGCAGCGTATTCACACGCACGCGTTTTGGCCTCTGGACCTGAAAATGCTGTCACGTAGAGCTCTCCATCTCCATCTTCATTGAACGCCTCCACGACCCATTCCCTTTCAAAACGAGACGGTTTAACCTCATATTTCATACATCCTCCCCAAATAGGATTTGGACATTCTGACTGAACGTTTCTCGCGGAGTACTGGGATAATCCATAGTGGTGGAAGCTTTGTACGCGACATGCGTTTCTCTCTCGACGGGCCACTTTCGGCTCCAGCCTTCGAAATCTCGACGATCGGGGAACGTTACGATCGGATAGTCTGTGGAGAAGCGCGAAGCGGGATCTGCGGAAGGCGCGCAGCGAGCATCGTTGAAGTTTGGCAGATCTTTTTTTCTGTGATCCCCAATATGTCTAAGACAACCTCGTCCAGCTGGGGATCCTCCTAGCAAGTGTCCGCACTCGCCTATGACAGAATGTCGTCCGGTTGCGGGTCCTACTTGGCGAGTGTTCCGCTATGGAGGTAAACCCTATGGCCTCTCGATTAAGATCCGTCATCCTCTGTAACCTGTGCGAAAAAGTCTATGATCCGAACCGATTGTTGTGGGTGAGGGTGGAGGACTACCGGGCATATCATGGCGAACCACCCGACAGCTACGCCTTCGATGAGGCTCTCTGTGATGCGTGCCACACGTTGTATTCAGCAATGATCGGCAGGCGAATCACGGCATCAGTACCCGATAGCACACCACTCATTGATCATGGTTTCGCTTAAGCAAGTTCTTCAACCTTCGGCACGCGCCGGGTGTCGGCGGGTTTCCTTCATCACCGACGTTCTCGCAGAATACGGTTTCGAAATCGCGGGCTTCTTCATCAGTTGTGCAGAAACACTCACGAACGATTTCCCATGCACACGATGGTGATGGCGAAGCAGAAGTCGCGAGTGTTCGAATCGGTTGAGGCGATAGTGCTTATTGCAGGTCAGCCCGGAGCCTCGTAAAATTACGCCAGCTGGCTTACCACAAGCGCCTTGTTCATTCGGCGAGGATTCCCCCTTGAAGATCTGTCTGGCAAGTCTCGCGGCACTGTTTTTCCTCTGCACGTTAGGGTGCGTCACACCTGTCACCCCAGAGCAGATTGCGAGTGCAGATTACGGGACCGTCCCGGACCCACAAATTTACCAAGATGCGGTGAAGGACTACATGGAAGGAGTGCTGTTTGATCCGTACACCGCGCACTATCGATTCGTGGGAGAGCCACAGAGAGGCTACGCCTATCTCTCAGGGAGGAGAAAGCCCCCGGTGTTCGGCTACCTTGTGCAGGTGGCAATCGAAGACAAAAACCTGTGGGGCAACTAATAGGGCAAGCAAACATTTCAATTACTTATACAAAACAAAATGCTGTACCCGTTGGGCAAGTCCGACAAGGCCGAAGTGGTGCAGTAACACGTGTGCAAGAGCGCCGAGTGCTGCACGTGCGGTTAGCGAATGTGACGAGAGTGGCTCCTCGTCTTGATCGAGAATGTCTTCTAGGCCAAACACCTCCGCGCACCGACAACACACATCACGCTACTTCTCTCCTAAGGCCGACCTACTCGGACTCAATCATTCAGACCTGAAGAAAGTGCATGTTGTCGCAAGATTGTTAATCGTGCGCATTGCATATGTCGACGACATAGTGCATCACAGAAAACGACTGAAACATTTCGCACGCGCAATGTTAACTCTTCGTCAAAGATGGAATGCACGCGTTGACGTTGGATCGCATCTCTAGTACAAGCCACAGACGTTTGTTCCATGCGTAGGCGCGTTGCTTCGATTGGGCGATCGTAAGCAACGGGGCGAGCCCGCGCTGAAGGAAGCCGGCGGTGAGTCCGTGCTCGATGGAAGGAAGCACACCACTGCCCGGTAAGGATCGGGACATAGGACCCGGTCCGTTTTCAGCGAGGACTGATCGATGGATTCCAATCGCCCGACCTCCGTACCCCTGATTGGTTCATTCCCGCAGTCACTCTTCCTTCAGAACAATTGCGCGCTTAAGCCGTTTCCGCTCGGCATGCCCTACGCCTCAATGGATTTCGTCATAGGCGGCTTCGCACGGCAACGGATTCCATTTTTTCTGCAAGCCCGCGCGGCATCCATGGCTGGGAACTGATCAACGGGGATGAAACCGTGCAATCGTTCCGGGCGTTTTACACCAAAGAGTGGAGCGATGCGAGCATGCATCCAAGCCATGTGTGCAGCAGGTCGCGAACGTTTTG
>CAZNBG010000245.1:0-5335 GCA_964570915.1 uncultured Nitrospira sp.
CGGGACCCGTCCTATTACCATTGGCGCGTTTCCTTCGTGTTCCGCCATTATTGTCCTTCAAGGAGTCGAGATATTTGCCCCCTCACTCTCGTCGAATGTCCTCGACTTCGAGTATCGAACGCTTTTGTTGCGTCTCAGCATCCTGGCTCAGTTGATCCTTGCATCCTTTCTCGTCGCTGTCACGGATGGCAGTGGCAGTATTTATGAATTGGTGTACTTACTGCCGATCGTGTCTGCAGCCACAAAACTGCCGGGGCGTGATGTGGCCCTGGTCGTTGGGGCCTCGGTGGTTGCCATGATCGGTTTCATCGTGACGGGTGAAACGTTGGCTCCTTCCGTCGTCCATGTCAAGGAATTCCAAGATGCGCTCTCTGCGATCGTCTATTTCACCATGGCTGGGTTGCTGGTCTATTTCTTTGCTGAAGGCGAGAGGAACCAACGCCAAATGTATCAGAATTTGGCCGCAGCCCTTACGAAGAGTAACGGCAACTTACAGGCTACTCAAGCCCAGTTACGGGAGCGTCTTGATCAAGTGACGAAGATGGAACAACGACTGCAAGAAATCAGTCAGATGGCCGTACTCGGAGAAGTTGCCGGCCAAATAGCTCACGAGATTCGCAATCCGCTCGGAATCATCAGATGTTCGGCGGAGATGTTGGCGGCGAGAACGAAGGACTCGTCCACTCAGCGCCAAATCGCGGTATTGCTCGAAGAAACGACTCGGCTTAATAGCGCCGTGGAGGGCGTGCTTCGGCTCGGAGCTCCCTGGAAGATCAAAAAAGCCTTGGTCAATGTCGCTGAACTCCTTAACAGTGTCGTACAACTCTCTTCCGCATGGTCTCTCCCTCCTCAAGTGCGCATCGAGATTGCCGCAATGTCGTCAGCAATCCTTCTTGAAGGAGATTACGACCTTCTCCACCAGGCGATTAGCAATCTCGTCCGTAATGCCTGTCAGGCCATGCCGTCTGGAGGAGGCGTGACCATTTCTTGCGCGATCCCTCATGACAGTCTTCGGCTCAACATCTCCATTATTGACGAGGGAGTGGGGATGTCTGATGAGGATCTCAAGCACTTGGGCGAACCGTTCTTTACAAAGCGCAGAGGAGGTGTCGGACTCGGATTTTCATTTGCACGTCGGGTGATCGTGGAACATGGAGGGGAGTTGCAGGTAAGGAGCATGGAAGGCCGAGGGACGACCGTCATGATCTCCGTGCCGAACTCCGTATACAAGCCGACAAGGCAATTGGCCGGCATTGCAGGGTAGAGACGAACCTGATGGCGACGATTCTGGTCGTTGACGACGAAAAGAATTACCTCTGGATGCTCGATGAACTGCTTCGCGGAGAAGGCTTCGAGGTCGTGACCTGCGAAAAGGGGTCGGAGGCACTTTTAGTACTACGAGAAGCGACGATAGAAGTACTTCTCACCGACCTCCGTATGGCCGAAATAGACGGATTGACCGTACTGGAGAAGGCACGTGAGATTTCTCCTATGACGACCACATTGTTGATGACGGCCTACGGCTCCATCGAACGGGCGGTTGAAGCTATGAAACGGGGAACCTACGATTTTATCGTGAAGCCGTTCGAGAACGCTGACCTCATTCGTACCATCCGCAAGGCGGTCGAGCGTAGCGTACTAGTGCGAGAAAACCTTCGTCTGTCGCACTCCCTGGCTCAAGAATTTCACCCGGACCGTCTGATCGGAAAGAGCACGGGGATGATAGGGGTTTGGCACAAGATACAACGAGTGGTGGATGCCAAGAGTGCGGTATTGATTTGCGGTGAAAGCGGCGTAGGAAAGGAACTCGTCGCACGCGCGATTCATTTCAATGGACCGCGCAGGAGTCGCCCCTTTCTCGCAGTCAATTGCAGTGCATTGACGGATTCACTGGCTGAGAGCGAGTTGTTTGGGCACGAGAAGGGAGCGTTTACCGGTGCACAAGCTCGACACAGTGGGTTGTTCGAACAGGCCAATGAAGGCACACTCTTCTTGGATGAGATTGCCGACTTACCGATGCCGCTACAGGCGAAACTGCTGAGAGTGCTGGATTCCCAAGAAATCCGACGGGTGGGTAGCGAGAAGACCTTCCACGTCGATGTCCGAATTGTAGCCGCGACCAACCGAGATCTGAAATCGCAAGTGAAGCAGGGATCGTTCCGGAAGGATCTGTTTTTTCGACTCAACGTGGTGCAGATCGATATTCCCCCGCTTCGTGAGCGAGCAGAGGATATCCCGCTGCTGGCCGAAACCTACCTTCACAGACTCGTGAAAGAAGGACGCGTTCGTGGGAAGCGGTTCTCGAAGGAGGCGCTCGACCTGCTGGCGAAATACAGCTGGCCCGGAAATGTGCGTGAGTTGCAGAATGCCGTGGCGCATGCGGCGCTGATGGCGCAAGAGGATGACATCCAATCAAACGACTTTCCGCTGGAACTTGCCGCAAGCAGCGAATGGCAGGCAGCCTTTGAGCGGATTATCCCACTGGACGCACCGCTGGACTCGACCTTAAAAGCCATTGAACGGCTTATGATCTTTCGCGCACTGGATCGTGCCGGTGGCATTCAAGCGAGAGCTGCGGAGTTCCTCAAGATCAGCCGCAGTCTTCTGCAATATAAACTCAAGGGACTTTCTGACCCCCCTGACAATTCCTCGCTGACGACGTAACGCCTGTCCAAGAATTTTGACGGCGGTTCAAATTCTTTAACATATCGGGACCACTGTTTGCGGCGTTTTGCAGGGGAAGCTTTATAAGCTATTGAAAGTGAAGAGGTCTCATTAAGAGATACAGTGTGGCTAAATTCTTGCTCACCCCACCTAAGCTAATTGCCCTCATTTGAATGGATAGAGTGCGAAGGGTCATAAGATTCGTAGCCGTGTTTGTGCTGGCTGGCGGGCTGTCGCCGGTTTTGTCTCTGCCTGAAGCTGAAACATTGCATTCAGATGAAGGAGGACATGAGGAAACGCATCAGACAGGAGGTCATTCGAACCATGAGCTAGCTGTCCAACGGGAAGCTCCTTTTGAATATCACTCGGATGATCAGGATATTGCGTATTCTCTGTTCATGCATCACAGCTCGGGCGGCATCATGCTGGCGCTGGGCTTGCTCCTCCTATTCGATCGACGATCACTATTCAACAAGAACTTCTTAAGGATAATGATCGGCTGCACATGGATGCTGTTGGGGATGTTCGTGTTTATTTACAGTGATCTCGAAGGTTGGCCTGTTGGCCCTGCTACATTCGCGAAAAGTTTCGACATGCCGACGACAAATGAATGGGTCCAGCACAAACTCCTCTCGCTCATACCGATGGTGATGGGGGTGTACAGTCTCACGACCAGGCGCGGGCCACCAGTCATTGCCTGGAAGTATGTGGTGGCTGGCATTTCATTGTTCGGAGGGATTGCACTTCTGGTTCATCAGCACGAGGATCATCCTGGTATGGATATTGTCAACCTCCAACACCGTATCTTTGCCCTGACCGTCTTTTTCATCGCGAGCGGGGTCCTTGCGGAGCAGTGGCATACCATCTCATGGAAGGCAAAACCATATTTAGTGCCCATAGGAGTGATACTCCTCGGTATTCAACTGGTAGCCTATGTGGAATAGGTTTCTGAGGTAGGTGGTGAGCGAACTCTCATTGCTCGAATGGGCCTGTTTGATTCCAGTCATTACGGGGTCGATTTATGGGATCGTTTGTCTGGCCTGCGTGATTCTCCTAAAGGCGAAGTCTTTCCCCCCTCAAAAAATGCCGAGCAGCGGTTGGCCTCGGGTGACGATTCTCAAGCCAGTGCACGGACTCGAAAAGAATCTGGAACAGAATCTTAGGAGCGCTTGTCAGCAAGACTATCCACACTATCAGGTCGTCTTTTCTGTGCAGCACAAGCAGGATCCTGCGATAGCGCTCTTAAGGACTCTCCAAACGGAATTTGGGTCTGAATTGGTGACGGTCGCTGTTGATAACCGTCAAGTCGGAAGTAATGGGAAGATCAACAATCTCATCGGAGGATTGACTCATGCGCGGCATGACGTCCTTGTCATCAGCGACAGTGACGTGCGGCTGAGGCCAGACTACCTCAAGACTATTGTCGCTCCGCTGGAAGATCCGAACGTTGGCTTCGTCTGTACATTGTACAGGGCCGTCATGGCGGACACGTGGTTCGAGAAAATGGAGTTGCTCACCATTAACGCCGAGTTGACGCCGAACATCATATTTGCCCTGGTGACCGGTTCAGCCAAGTTTTGTCTGGGAGCGTCTACTGCCGTGCGGAGGTCAACACTCGATGACATCGGCGGCTTCTCCAGTCTGGCGAATTATTTGGTCGAGGATTATGAAATGGGCCGGCGCATTTGGTCTCAAGGAAAACGCATGGTCTGTGTGCCGTACTACGTCGAGACGAGCGTCGATCTTAAGACTCCAACTGCGTGGTGGAACCATCTGGTGTATTGGGACCAAAACAATCGCGCCGCCAGACCGGGGGCGTTGTTTTCCACGATCATCATCCGGCCGGTTCCGTGCGCGATCTTATTTGCGCTCTCGACGCTTGGTTCCTGGCTCGGTCTCATCGTGATGGCCAGCACGATCGTTATTCGACTCATCGTGGCTGGAATTGTCATGCGGTGGGGGTTGGATGACCGCGAAGGGGTTCGCGCGCTGTGGCTTGTGCCGTTTCGGGACGTGGCGGCTTTGGGATCGTGGGTGTTGGCCTTCACGAAACGAACGACGGTGTGGCGCGATACAGAGTTTGTCTTGACGAAGGACGGCCGGCTTGTCCTTCAGGAAGGTGCCGCGTGCGGAGACTCATTGTCACAGGGGACGACTTCGGTCTCGCAATCCCGGTGAACGAGGCGATTGAAGAAGCCCATCGAAACGGTATTCTGACGACCGCGAGTCTGATGGTCGGAGCGGCGCATGCTGCTGATGCGATTGAACGAGCCTTACGCTGTTCGACGCTCCAGGTCGGATTGCATCTGGTCCTTGTCGAAGGTCGACCGGTGTTGGATCCCGCTCTCATTCCCGATCTGGTCGATGAACGAGGGCTCTTTTCAACACGTTTGCTGCAAGCAGGGCTTAGCTTCTTCCGTCCGGGCATCGCGCAGCAGTTAGAGGCTGAAACACGGGCGCAGTTTCAAGCGTTTAAAAAAACGGGTTTGGCGCTTGATCACGTAAATACCCATAACCATATGCATCTTCACCCTACGATTTTAAGCATTATTCTGAAAGTCGGGAAAGACTTCGGTCTGCATTCCATCCGCCTGCCGTATGAGCCGTTGGTGCCGTCCTTGCGGGTTTGTTCCAAACAATGTGCAGGCCGATTCCTGTCATGGGCCATGCT
>CAZNBG010000246.1:0-5251 GCA_964570915.1 uncultured Nitrospira sp.
GAGCCGGTCGGCTCGTTCAGGTACCCACTTCAGCCGTTCAGCAAATACGCGATGTCGCAACCGATACGCCTGAGTGAGGTCTTCTTCGGTTTCGAGTGTCCTGACCAGTAACTCTCCTTCGTAGAATGCAACTTCGCTCTCCTCTTCGGCCACTAATGCCTGCATATTGCCTCCTTTAAGTATGGCCTGATGCGGAGCCCATATAGGGCCGATTGTCTGGTAAAGGAGGCGAATGGAACCATTTCAACTAAAGAAACGTCACCTGGCGGGTCCGCCAGGTGATTTCCCGTCCTGAAATAGCGTAGATAGAGACGCTACGACTGGTGCTGTGGCTTTGGTGGAACTCGAGTCAGAAGATCAGAAAAGGAGGTCAGCGTGACAGAAGGCAGGACAAAGTTTCAACTGTTGGACGGGGGACTTCGCTCAACCCCAGCCCTGTCAGCCTCCCAGTCGATTCGACCGCTGAAGGAATCCCACGGTATGTGCCAGTTGGAACCTTGCGCGGGTGAACTGACAATCGCGTTCAAAGCGACCGAGCGCCGATTGCACAAACTCTTGGAAGATCGTACCCGGATTGGTCGAGACTTGCATGACTGTGTGTTGCAATCGCTGTATGCCATCGGCCTCAACATTGAAACAGCTCAACGGACCCGGAGTCATCAATCGGTGGAAGCCAAGGAATCCGATACCAGGATGATCTGGCAGGTCAATCAACTCATTCATGAAATCCGCGGGATGATTCACGAGTTGGAGTCCGGTACTGTCCAGGAGTTCGACTTGTCCTCGGAACTCAACACGCTATGCACGACCTACGAACAAACAAATCGATTGCACATGAAGTTGGATCTTCAGCGCAGCGCCATTGAGGTGCTGACGAGTGAGGAGGAGCGCGAGATCCTGAATATCGTACGGGAGGCCCTCAGTAACTGCGCTCGCCATGCGCGGGCGACCCGAGCCGTGGTCTCGATTCGCATGAAAGAAACCAGAATTCGCGTAAGCATAATCGACGATGGTATTGGATTCTCCACAGCCGTAGGACAGCCACGTGGATACGGACTTACCAACATGGAAGCTCGAGCCAAGAAACTCGGCGGGACATTGTGGGTGCACTCGAAAAGTGGAGGAGGTACGCAAGTCATTGCGGAGTTTTCATTGGAACCCCTGCTCACCCCTGTATGAAACAACCATCGACCAGCATCGTTCTCGTAGATGACCATGAGATGGTCCGCAGGGGGCTGCGCGCCCTACTTCACCTCGAACCCGATATGACGATCGTGGGAGAGGCTGGGACTATCGCAGACGGTGTGGCAATCGTTGAACGTCTCAACCCTCAGATGGTCCTGCTTGATGTGAAACTTCCCGACGCCTCAGTCACAGAAGCCTGCCGACGGCTTCTGGCCGTTGCGCCGAAGCTTCGGATTCTCGTCCTCACCAGCTATGCCGAAGACACCACGGTTATGGCCGCAGTTCAGAACGGGGCGCATGGATATGTGCTCAAGGATGTCCGAATGGACGACCTCATCCGTGCAATTCGCACTGTCGCCACCGGTCATGGCTATTTGGACCCACGAGTGACCCAACAGGCACTCCACTGGATTCGGACCAGTTCACATCTGGGAGTGACTTCCCAAGGAGTCTCCCGATTATCCCCGCAGGAACGCCTCATTCTGCCTCTCCTGGCAGAAGGAAAAACAAACAAAGAGATCGCAGTCCAGCTTCGTTTAAGCGATAAGACGGTAAAAAATTACCTGGCGAATATCTTCGATAAACTTCATGTTAAGCGTCGAACAGAAGCGGTCGCCTGGTTTATGAAGGAAACGCATGTGCCCGGCGCCGCCCGAAGTCCGAAATTCTAGGGTTCCTGTGATCCCCTAACGGCCAGCCTGTCCTCGTGAAAACCTCTTTACCCTACCCCCCTCTGGTATTGTAGGATCAACGAGCTCTATGCTATTCCCTAATTGTTGTTCCAAAATTGATCCACCTGCGAAGGAGGACGGGCTCGCCTCGCAGCTTCCGCCGACCTAAACACAGAGATTCGTCTCTATGGGTTCGCCATCAAATACTGATAGAGCACTGTCCATCGAACTTGCCCAATTACGGCATCAAGTCCTTGAACTACAGCAGGCATTAGCCAATGCGGGACAAGACCATATCCTCGCACAAGGATGGACGCTTGGGGCTGCGCAGGTCGGAACTTGGGAGTGGGAAGCCAGTACGAATCGTGTCATTTTGTCCTTGGAAACCGAGCGGATCTTCGGTCTTCTTCCCGGATCCTTTGACGGCACCTATCAAGGATTCATCGGACTCGTCCATCCAGAGGACCGTCAGCGGTTCAGCGCCGCCATTGCGACGGCAGTGAAAGACCGGACGTTCTACCGCATTGAACATCGCATCATTACTCCGAGTGGAACTATCCGGTGGGTTGCCTGCCGCGGCCGGGCCATGTGCAACGGCAACAAACCCGTGTCAGGCATGGTCGGCACTGTTGGAGATATCACCGCGTGTAGACAGTCGGACCCGGTCCACCAAGACATTCAAGAAACACTCAAAGGCCATGTCCGTGAACGCGCGGCAGAGTCGGGACAGACGGTCCCCGAGCTCAAGAAGGAAATCGAGCGAAGACAACAGGCTGAGTCAGCGCTCCGGGCGAGTGAGCTATGTTACCAATCGCTCTATGAACAGAACCCCTTCATGTATTTCACGCTGACTCCCGACGGGACAGTGTTATCCGTGAACCGCTTTGGGGCTGATCAACTCAGATATTCCCAAGAGGACCTCATCGGCCAATCGATCATGAAAATGCTTGACCTCAAGGATCAGCAGGCCGTGTTGTCACAGCTCAAGGCCTGTGTGGCCACTCCATACTCGCCGTTACAGTGGGAGGTTCAAAAAATCAGGAGCGACGGAACCCGCCTGTGGGTCAAAGAGCGGGCGCGGGCGATTCACGATCAAACCGGCCGGATCTTCGTGCTCGTCGTCTGTGAAGACATCACGGACCGCAGGCGAGCCGAAACTCAGCTGCACGAAACCTCGCACCTGCTCCATACGCTCATCGAAGACTCAGCGTTCCCGCTGGTGCGCCTTGATCGAGAGGGACAGGTGATCAGCTGGAACCAGGCTGCAACCCGCCTGTTCGGTTGGTCTGAAGAAGAGGTGTTGGGACGCGAACTCCCCTATGTTCAACCGGGCGAGGAAGCGATGGCCGATGCATTGTGGCAAGCGGGGATCAATGGAGAGTTGACCGGTCCGCTGGAGCTCAGACGCCGACGAAAAGACGGTCAGATACTCGACCTCCTCCTCTGGCCTGTCTGCGTCCATGACGAGTTCGGACAGCTCTCGATGGCCGTCGGCTTGTACGTCGATCTGTCGGACCTACGGCGAGCCGAGGAAGCCAAGGTCAAGAGCGAAGCTCGCCTCCGTTCATTCCTGGACGCTCTGGACGACTTGGCGTTTGAATTCGACCAGGAGGGAAGATATCTCAATGTGTGGACCCGCAATGAAGATAAACTTCTCCTTCCCAAACAAGACCTGATCGGCAAGCACGTCACCGATGTCTTCGGACCCGAAGCCGGTGCGCACTATCTCTCAGCGATTCGTCAGGTCATCGATACCGGCAAAACCGCGACTGTTGAATACATCGTACCGTTGGAAGGAACTTTACGACACTTTGCCGGGACCTTGACACTCATTCCGGCGAGCGGGGAGCACCGGGCTACGGTGGGCTGCATCGTGCGCGACATCACTGAAAGTCGCCTCGCTGAAGAGCAAATCCGGGAAAGCGAGATGCGCTGGAGAGCGCTCTATGAACATGCGGGAGTCGGAATCGCCCAGCTCGACTTAGACGGACGATTTCTCCGAGTGAATTCGCACCTATGCGGGATGTTGGGGTACTCATCGGAGGCGATGTTCCGAACGAGGTTTCAAGAACTCACACATCCCGATGACCTTGCAGTCAATCTTGACTATCTCGACGAATTGCTCGCCGGTAAACGTCCTTCATACTCCATGGAAAAGCGGTGTCGTCGGAGCGACAACACCTGGACGTGGGTCGACTTGACTGTATCGCTGGTCCGGACCGCCTCCGGCAACCCAGCCTATTTCATCGCCGTGGTTCAACATATCGATGCTCGCAAGCAGGCAGAAACCCATTTGCGAAAAAGCGAACAGGCAATCCGATCCTTGCATGAAGCGACGTCACATCCTGGGCTCACCTTCGACCAGCGCATTCAAACTGTCTTGGAGATCGGCTGCCGCCGTTTCCACCTCCCTATCGGCGTGGTCACCGGCGTTCGCGGTGATCAGCTGGAGCTGACGCACATTTGGCCACCACATGGCTCCTTCACACCCGGCATGCGCATGCCATTGCCTCAGACCTATTGTAGCGAGACATTGAAGGCCAATGATGTCGTGTGCGTTGACCAGGCCAGCGCCTCCGCGTGGTCCAATCATCCCGGCTATGAGAACCTTGGACTTGAATGCTACATCGGCACCACATTGATCGATGAAGACCGGCCACACGGCACAATCTGTTTTATGGGACCCGAGCCTTACCTCTACCGCTTTAGCCAAGCCGACAAGGATTTTTTACGACTCATGGCCCGCTGGGTCAGTGGAGAACTCCTCCGAAGAGACTCTGAACAAGCGTTGAAAGAACAAGAAGCTCTTTTACGGGCGGTCATCGAAACGGCGACTGACGCAATTTTCATGAAGGATGGTGATGGGTGCTACCGGTTCATCAATTCGGCCGGAGCGCTGGTCATTGGAAAATCTACAACCGAAATTATTGGGAAGAACGATGACGCCATCTTTCCCCCGGCCACCGCACAGCGTCTCATGGCCGATGATCAAAAGGTCTTTTCTGGGACCGTGCAACGCCGATTTGAAGAGATTCTCCCGATGAAGGGAGAGCCTCGGACTTTCTATTCGATCAAAACCCCTCACCGGGATCGAACCGGCCGGATCGTCGGCTTGGTCGGCGTGGCTCGTGACATGACCCACGTCAAACGTGCTGAGCAAGCCCTGCGTCTCACTCAGATCGCCGTCGACCGGTCCGCCGACCTCGTCTTTTGGATCGACAAATCGGCACGCTTTCTCTACGTCAACGATGCATCGTGTCAGCGGCTGGGGTACACGCATGAAGAACTCCTCCGCATGACCGTTGCCGATCTCGATCCGGATCGTCAGATGGATCGGTTGCCGGAACATTGGGAAGCGTTGCGACAGTCGGGGGCCATCCGCTTCGAATGACGTC
>CAZNBG010000247.1:0-5244 GCA_964570915.1 uncultured Nitrospira sp.
GATTCGCAGGCGCGTGGGCCACAAACACCGATTGTCTTTCCTTCACCCCATCCACGCCCATCCTGCACTGGGATGACGGATTGACCGGGAAGAATGGCAGCGGTCGTAGTCGTCCGATAGGCCCCAAGATTGGCCTGAAACACAAGCTCACCGGGATCCGCCTTGACAATTGAGTCGGCCGTCGCCAATCGAGCTTCCTGCTCAAAGACTTCCAACCCCAATCGCAGATCCTGCTGATGTTTCACTGTCCGGTGCTGCTTCTCTGCATGGGCATGGACTACATTGAAGATGTTCAGCACTGTGGCCAACACCGCGGCGCCGATTGTCAAACTGATCATCAACTCGGTCAGACAAACTCCGCGCACGTTAACCAGGACATGGAAGCACGTCCGACGTCTCAACGAAGAGGTGATGACGCGCTCGCAGTTCATTGTTGCCCCACGTATCCAGGATTGGCTCGAAGGGTCGCCACATGGATCTCTCTCTGTTGCCCTCGTAACCCAGGATAGGAAGCGACCGCTCGGATCGTCACCATGCCGGAGGTATTAAGTGGTCCCGGTCGCTCACCTTCGATCGTCCACACAACCGTCACTCCGTCACGTTCATGCATGGCCGTGTAGATCCCATCGCCCGCGGTAACATCGTAGCCACGGCCGTCATCTGTCATGAAGGTTTCGGGAACGCCATTGCGATCCAGGTCATCTTCCAGAAGAGACTGCCAGCGAACAGAACGCTTCACTTCCAATCTGGCCTGGGCCAGTTCCAACGCTTTATTGCTCAGGCTGCCCTGATGCAGATGTTTCGACGAAACCTCCACCGCACCGAGGGCCCCCATCAATGCGATTCCGGAAATCATCATCGCCACCATCACCTCGACCAGACTGAAGCCGTTCTGCTGAAGTGAGCCGCTCATAGGATTGAGACCCGACCCGTAAGGCTCACGGTGAGTTTTTGGATCTGGCCTTCATGGCTTCGGAGTTGAATCGTCGTTGCAGTGGCCGAGCGCCCGCTTGGATGAAACTGGATCTCCGGTCCTGTACTTGGTTCCTCGATCACAAGCCCTTTCCCCCCATAGCGATACACGTGGTGAATGGTGTCGCCATTGACAAACTGCGTGATCAGTTCCTGCTGCTCCATATCGATGAGAATCCGAACCCGATCGCGATAGGTCAACGCAAGCTGCTTCGCAAGACGAAGTTCAGAGGCAACCTCTTCCGTGGTGCAGCGGACCTGCGTACGGGAGTTGAGGCCCAAGAAGTTGGGAATCGCCATAATCGCGACCAGTCCGATGATTCCCACGACGACCATCAATTCCGTCAATGTCTTGCCTTCCTGCTTCATATTTTCCTCACTGTGACTGCGCCTGTTAGCTTGGCTGATCGCTATGTCAAGACTCGTGCCGCTCAGAGATAGACCGTTCGTGGATCTTGTCCTGACAACAATTGGGAGAATCTGAGTGCTCTAAACCATGGAATCAAGGAAAGAAAATGGAGAAGTCGCGGAATGGCTGGGACCGGACAGCGCCTACAAAGCGGGAGATCGCGGAAGAGAAAAACTATGCACCAAGAGATACAGTTACTTACGGAATAGATACAATGAAGCCATCGTGGGGATCGGCCATGAGAGCCATTATCCAGCCAAAATCCCTTGGTACCAGTCGAGAAGAGATTGCCCAAAGAAGAGCGCCACCAAGGCGCCACACACGAGAAACGGCCCGAATGGAATGTAGTCTTCTCGCTTGATCATTCGTGTAACGATGAGAGTCACACCAACGAGCGATCCTAGGAAAGACCCCACCATGATCGTCATCAGTGCCGGTTTCCACCCAAGAAAGGCCCCTATCATAGCGAGCAGCTTGATGTCCCCCCCTCCCATGCCTTCTTTTCCGAAGATATAGGGACTCGCCCACGCCAGGAGCCATAGAATTCCTCCTCCGACGAGAACTCCCAATAATCCATTCAGAAAGCCCAGCGGGAGAACTGTCGCTGCACTGATGAGGCCGACAACGATCCCAGGAAACGTAACGGCATTGGGAATCATCTTATGAGAAAGATCCGTTCCGGCTACGACGAGGAGAGCCGAATAGAGCAACGCATACGCCACAGCCGCCCAGCTCAGACCGAAGAACCAGAACACCCCTGCATAACCCAAGGCATTCAGAGTTTCCACCAGCGGATAGCGGAACGGAATCGAGGCCGAACAATGTCGACAGCGACCGGCCAGAACCAGATAACTCACGACTGGAATGTTATCGTACCACGCAATCGAGTGGGAACAGACCGGGCAATGAGATCCCGGCCACACAATCGACTCCTGTCGTGGAAGACGGTAAATGCACACATTGAGGAAGCTGCCGATGAGCCCGCCCAAAAGGCAGGAAATCAGCAGTGACTGTAGAGCTTGGCTCTCATGCATAATTGCTCAGAGTGCTTTCCTTACCCAGCAACCCTACTAGGGCCGAAGTACCTGCATTTACAATCTTATGCGATCATTTCATAATGACCGCATTCTGCTTAGGTTGAACTATGTCGAGTATACATGAAACGTATCCCTATCAAAGGAGAACTCATCATCATGGCTAAAGCGACTGCGAAGCCTCGGCCCCGGAAATCTCTTGCCGACCTTGAACCTCCTCCTCGCATAAAACGGCCCGAATCGCTCACATCACGCGAACAGGAAATTCTGGAATTGATATGGGCAGGATTTAAGAACAAAGAGATCGGCCAACGATTGAAGATCAGCGTGAAGACCGTCGAAGCCCACCGTGCGAATATGATGAAGAAAATGCGGGTATCAAATACGGCTCAATTACTGAAGACCGCTATCCAGGGGGGCGCGCTTAGAATCCGGTAGAGTCGTCCTTGTTCTGGTTACGAGGCCGACGTTGACGAACCGCTTCGAACAGGACGACCGCTGCCGCCGCCGACACGTTCAACGATTGGACCTGGCCGTTCAAAGGAATCCTGACACATTCGTCGCAATGCTGCAGGACGCCCGGCCTGATGCCCGTTCCCTCCCCTCCCAAAACCAACCCAATCGGTCCCCGCAGATCGACGTCAGTGAATAGCTTGTCCGCAGATGGCGTCACTCCATAGATCCAGACTCCAGCCGTCTTCAATGACTCGATCAATCGGCTTATATTCGTCACCCGCGCAACGGGAATGTGATCGATCGCTCCGGCTGAAGCTTTCGCAACCACCGACGTAAGCCCGGCGGCTCTTCGTTCGGGAACAAATACACCGTGTGCGCCGGCTCCCTCCGCCGTCCGAAGCACTGCCCCGAGGTTGTGCGGGTCTTCTACACCGTCCAGGACCACCAAGAGCGGCTGCTCATGCCGTTGCGCGGCACGAGCCAGAATCGAATCCTCCGTCTGATAGGCTTGTGCTGCGGCAAATGCTATGACGCCTTGGTGCTTGCCATTGGGGATGAGGCGGTCAAAGGCGGTCAGGGGTTGGACATGGATCGGAACACGACGAGATCGAGCCAGTTGCACCAGATCGGCGAACTGTTTATTGGTCCGGAGAACCAGCACACGCTGTAATGGCCTGTGACCAGCTTTCAGTGCTTCGCGTACGGCATGGAGGCCGTAGAGGATCTCCTGCCCGTCAGCGCTTCCAGCGACTGGTGCCATCCGGTTTGTCCTCAATGATGACTCCTTGAGCTGCAAGCAATTTCCTGATTTCATCAGCCCGCTGAAAGTCTTTCCGAGTGCGAGCATGGTTCCGTTCTGCCAGCAATAGCTCAATGTCCGTTTCAGATAGAACCGATCGAACGGAGGCAGTGGCCTCCACAACATTGGCTGACAACGTTTCAGACATTGAACCTCGAAACTGCCACTTGTCCAACTGAAACAGCCCCAACAGATTGCCCATGGAGCGAAATTCCGCTCTGGCAATCTCCCGCGCTTTCGTGGAAATTCCCCGATCCAGGAGTTTGTTGATAGTGTTCCGTAGTTTCTGAAATTCCGCAATGGCCACCGGGGTATTCATGTCGTCATCCATGGCTGCCCTGAAAGCGTTCCTAAAGCGATGGATCGACTGATCCAGGTCTCGGTTCGCGAGTGAAGTGTCATCGGACTCGCCGAGACGTCCAAAGAGGTCATAGAAGGCATTCAAGGCGTTCTTCGCTTCTTTCAACGCTTGATCAGAAAAATCGAGCGGCCCATGGTAATGGGTTGAAAGGAGAAAATACCGAAGCATTTCTCCAGTCACCTCTTCCGACCATTCAGATTTTTCAAAGATCTCACGAACCGTGAAGAAATTGCCGAGCGAATTGGACATCTTCTCGTGATTGACCTGTACGAAGCCGTTGTGAACCCAGTAGCGCGCGAATTCTTTTCCCGTTGCACCGCACGACTGGGCTATTTCGTTTTCATGGTGGGGGAAAATCAGATCCATCCCTCCGCCATGGATATCGAATGTGTCACCGAGATGTTTGATCGACATCGCCGAACACTCGATATGCCAGCCCGGTCGGCCAGATCCCCAGGGACTCTCCCATGCCGGCTCACCCGGCTTGCTGCTCTTCCACAACGCAAAATCCATCGGGTGATGTTTTCGCGCATCGACGTCCACACGTGCACCAGCTTGCATGTCTTCGAGTCGTCGTTTTGACAGACGTCCGTATGCGGGATATTTCGAGACTTCAAAATACACATCGCCATCCACGACGTAGGCCAGCCCCTTCTCGACCAACTCTTCTGTTAACTGAATGATGTCGACCATATGCTCCGTGGCCTTCGGTTCCTCTGTCGCAGGTCTGACTCCCAACTTGCCCATGTCCTCATAGTATGCCTGTATGTACTTCGCGGTAACCACGTCAGTGGAAACACCTTGTTCATTCGCCCGCTTGATGATCTTGTCGTCCACATCGGTGAAGTTCTTCACGAAGGTCACGGCGTAGTCGCTGTATTCCAAGTAGCGTCGCAGCACATCAAACACCAACGCACTCCGTGCATGCCCGATATGGCTATAGTCGTAGACCGTCACCCCGCAGACGTACATGCGGACCTTTTTCGGTTCGATGGGTTCGAACGGTTCTCGCTTCCCGGTCAGAGTGTTGAACAACTTGAGCATATGGCTTAGACCCCTGGATTCGTACGCCGCTTGGGCCAGTGAGACCAGAGGAAGTAGCCTACGGCCAACGCAAGCAGGAGTCCAATCCCGATGTCGAATTGATGAAAATAGTCGCGCAGATGTTCCCACTGCTCCCCCATACGGAGCCCGATGTCGGCCAACAGATAGC
>CAZNBG010000248.1:0-5197 GCA_964570915.1 uncultured Nitrospira sp.
GAAAGGTTCCTGTTTCCCGGTCAGCGTGTTGAAGAGCGTCAGCATGATGGATTACAAACTGCGATTGAGGTTTCGCCTTGGCCAATGAGACCAGAGAAAATAGCCGAGGGCGAGCGCTAAGAAGAGTCCGATGACGAGATCGAACTGATGAAAATAGTCCCGCAAGTACTCCCACTGTTCGCCCATTTTCACGCCAATGTAGGCCAACAGATAGCACCAGGGTAGGGCTCCGACAAAGGTGAAGAGGACGAACCGTGGGAAATTCATCTTCGCGATGCCCGCCGGGAGCGAAATGAACGTGCGCACGACCGGAAGCATGCGGCTAAAGAAGACAGCGGCCTCGCCGTATTTGGCGAACCATCGATCAGCGACATCGAGGTCGTGGCGTGAGACGAGAAAATAGGGCCCATAGCGCTCGGCAAATGGCCTCCCTCCCCACATACCCGCATAGTACGCCACGATCGAGCCGAGAACATTGCCGATCGCACCGGCCAGGGTCACTCCCAGCATGGTGAACTCCCCGGTCATCACGAGGTAACCCGAGAAGGGCATAATGATCTCACTCGGCAGGGGGATACAGGCACTCTCGACAGCCATGGTGAAGAGGATACCCCCATAGCCGAATTTCGAAATGCAGGCGATGACAAATCGACTCAGTTCACCGATGATCGCTTCGATCAATCCTCCTATCACACGTCCAACTCCTTCGTAGGGCCAATGGTGGACCGCGATGCAGAAGACCGTCGAGCATCGCGTTTGATCATGGGCGCCCACACACGGAACTGATCAAGTACTCCATGGTGAGTACTGTCCAGGCGGATCGGCGTGATCGAGACAAACCCCTCTTCGATCGCCTCGTGATCGGCATCCTTACTGCGACTCCACGATATGCGCTTGCCTGCAATCCAATAATATTTGCGTCCGTGTGGATCAAGTTTCTCGATAATCGGATTATGGAACCGCCTGCGGCTGAGGCAGGTGATCCGCACTCCTCTCACTCCCTGTCGCGGACGATTCGGGATATTGACGTTCAGTAGCGTCTCTTCCGGAAGGCCGTGAGTAAGGATGAGCTGGGCGACGCGTACAGCATAGGTCGCACCCACTTCAAAGCGGAATTTCTCAGCCCCTTCTTGGGATACCGCTAGGGACGGCACGCCAAGAATGGTCCCTTCCATCGCTGCGGAAACAGTACCCGAATACATGACATCATCACCCAGGTTGACCCCTTTATTGATGCCGGACACCACGAGGTGGGGCAGTTTGGGCATGACTTTGAGCAGTGCCAGATTCACACAATCCACCGGTGTCCCATTAACGGAGAATATGCGAGCCGCAACTCGATGGAGCCGCAGAGGTTTGTGCAATGTCACCGCATGCGCGACGGCCGTCCGCTCGCGATCGGGAGCCACGACCCACACTTCACCAATGGCCGCAAGAGACTTGGCCAGAATCATGATGCCCGGTGAGTGGATCCCGTCGTCGTTGGTGACAAGGATACGCATGGTCCGCTTTCAAAAAAAAGAGCTGCCTGGGGCAGCTCCACGTTGGAACTGAGTACCGTAAGTCAATCCCTCAGTTCTCTGCACTCTCAATACTAGGCCAACTGGTCGGGGCGGCGGGATTTGAACCCACGACCACTCGCACCCCAAGCGAGTGCGCTACCGGGCTGCGCTACGCCCCGACGTATTTCCATCTCCGCTGGTTCCCATCCTCACCCATGATCTCGGCAACCGCCGCCGATGACACGCCTCATGAATGCGATTCGATGATATTGAGAATAACTTGAAGGTCTCCTCTCAACTTCTTGGCAACGTCCTTGGTGCTCAGTTTTCGAGAAGCAGCCCGTCCGCGACGAACCCAATACCGCTTCACTCCCTCCAGGGTATGCCCCTCGTCATAGAGCATTCTTTTGATTTTCAGCACGGTTTCGACGTCCCGCTGAACATAGAGGCGTTGATTGCCTCGACTCTTCTTGGGTTTCAAAAAGGTAAACTGAGATTCCCAGAAACGGAGCACATACGCGGGAAGCTTCGTGAGCTGACTCACCTCTCCGATTTTATAGAAAACCTTACTCCCCAGCCTCAGCTCAGTTCCCATGACCGGCCTCACGGTGCACGTGTAATTTTTCAGCGGAGCTGAGCTGGTCGTCGATCTGTCTGTTCTTTTTATGCAGGATGATCAAAAAGATCGCCAGTGAGGCCGCAACGAGCGAGAAGCCGAGTCGTACAGTGCGTCGTACGGTGAGGCTTTGAGCGATGCGAGAACGAAGCGGGCGGTCTTTTTCAGCATCCTGCTATGAATTGACGTATTTCTTGAACACCTGGCTTGGCCGAAACGTCACGACGCGACGGGGGGTGATCCCGATTTCTTCTCCAGTCCTCGGATTTCGTCCCTTACGGGCACCCTTGCTACGCACAACAAAATTTCCAAACCCGGCAATTTTGACCGATTCTCCCTTCTGCAGGACAGACTTGAGCAGATTCAGCACAAACTCAACAATATCAGCTGCTTCGTTCTTCGAAATGCCGACCTGCTTGAAAATTTCGTCAGCGATATCCGCCTTCCTCATGCCATCCCCCTACGTGACCACCGCAACTCGTCGCGCTTCAGTTTTGCGGACTCTCCCCCGCAATGCGATGAGTTTTGCTTAAGTTACGTGAGGTTACACAAGCTGTCAAGAATAAATTTGGCGAATGCTTATGAAAATTCACTAGTTCTTGGCAAGAAGTTTGTATTCGATACTATCCACCAGAGCCTGCCAGGTGGCCTCAATGATGTTTTCCGAGACCCCAACCGTCCCCCATTTATCCTTATGGTCTCCGGATTCAATCAACACGCGTACCTTTGACTCGGTCCCTCTGTTGGCCGCCAGCACACGCACCTTGTAGTCCAGAAGTTGCACCTCTCGCAGTTGCGGATAGAATTTTTCCAGTGACTTTCGCAAGGCATGGTCGAGGGCATTCACCGGTCCAGCGCCAACGGCTGCTGTATGCTCAACCGCGTCACCGACCTTGACCATCACCGTCGCTTCGGAAAGGGGCGTTCCATCTTCCTGCTTCTTTTCGACGATGACGCGAAACCCGAGCAATTGAAACGAGGGCCGGTGGTTTCCCATCGCCTTCCGCATCAGCAGTTCGAACGATCCTTCGGCACCTTCGAATTGATAGCCTTGATTCTCTCGATCCTTCAACGTATGGATCAGCTCGTCGACCTTGGAGTGATCCTTTGAGAGCTTGATCCCGTAGGCTTCGATCTTGTCGAGCAGACCGCTTCGTCCTCCATAGTCAGAAATCAGCATCCGCTGCCGATTACCGACTCGGACCGGGTCGACATGTTCATAAGTGGCCGCATTCTTCAGGACCGCATGAATATGCACTCCACCTTTGTGCGCAAACGCAGCATCGCCGACATACGGTTGATGCTTGTTCGGCATCAGATTCGCGATCTCGGTGACGAAACCCGACACATCCTTCAGATGGCTCAATCGATCGGTTAAGACAGAACGCTTCATCTTCAACTCCAGATTGGGAATAATCGAACAGAGATTGGCATTCCCGCACCGTTCCCCAATCCCATTGATCGTTCCCTGGACCTGCACGATACCGGTCTCGATCGCGACCAGTGAGTTCGCCACCGCCATCTCGCAATCGTTATGCGCATGAATTCCGAGCGGGACCCGACACTCGCGTTGAACTACACTGCAGATCTCCCGGATTTCCCACGGCATCGTCCCGCCGTTGGTGTCGCAGAGAATCACCCGCTCCGCTCCGGCCTCCACCGCTTTACTGACAGTGGCGAGCGCATAGTCAGGATTGGTCTTGTATCCGTCGAAGAAATGTTCCGCATCGTAGAACACCCGGCGTCCCTTTCCGCACAGATACGCGATGGAATCCGCGATCAATTCCAGGTTCTTGGCCAGCGAGATCCCGAGGGCATCGGTTACGTGCAGCGACCAGGTTTTCCCAAAGAGAGTAATTGTTTTCGTTTCGGCAGCGAGCAATGCTTGGAGATTGGGGTCTTTTCGAGCGGTATTGCTAGCTTTCCTGGTCGATCCGAACGCGATGACGTCCGCATGCTTCAGTGGAATCGTCTTGATGATTCGGAAAAACTCGATGTCTTTCGGATTCGCCCCGGGCCAGCCGCCCTCGATAAAATGAACTCCCAGATCATCCAGCTTTTGTGCAATGAGGACTTTGTCATCGGCCGAAAAACTCACGTCCTCCGCCTGCGCTCCGTCGCGCAAGGTGGTGTCATAGATTTCTAACGTCGAAACCCGGCCTACCGGAGGTTTCAGGTCAGAAAGCTGGTACGCGTCTGTTGAAATACCGGAGGAACGAGATGGTGAGGTTTTTCGCCCCATGGGGAGAAAGGGTATCAGGTAGTCAGGTGATCTGTCGAGACTCGAGTGGATAGGCCTTCAGGTCTCCCACTCGATGGAATCCATACGACTACACGCAGGCCATAACAACGAAAGAACTATGCCGCATCGAGATCGAATGCCGAATGGAGAGATCGCATAGCCAGCTCGAGATACTTCTCATCAATGACACAAGAAATTTTGATCTCAGAGGTGCTGATCATCAGAATATTGATTCCTTCCCGAGAGAGAACCTCGAACATTTTAGCCGCGACCCCTGAGTGGGACCGCATGCCCACCCCGACCAGCGAAACTTTGGCGATGGTCTCAGTCACCGATACCGACTTGGCGTCGATGTCCTTCGCCACGGCTTGAATGATCGGCACGGCTTTCTTTAGATCGGCACGCGGGACGGTAAAGGAGAGGTCCGTCATGGCGGCCTGGCTCATGTTCTGGATGATCATATCGACATTGATGTGGGTCTCCGCGACCGGCCCAAAAATCCTGGCGGCAATCCCCGGTTTGTCCGGCACTCCGATGATCGTAATCTTCGCTTGATTGCGATCCCCGGTAACACCGGCGATGGCCGCCGCCTCCATGTCCGCATCTTCCTTCGTCACGAGCGTTCCCTTTCCTTCCTTGAAGCTGGAGTTGACCTCGACCGGGACATTGAATTTCGCCGCAAACTCGACTGACCTGGTTTGGAGTACTTTTGCCCCAAGACTGGCCATTTCCAACATTTCTTCATAAGCGATCCTCTCGATCCGTCGCGCCCCCGGAACGATGTTGGGATCCGCCGTGTAGACACCGTCGACATCGGTAAAGATAATGCACCTGTCG
>CAZNBG010000249.1:0-5188 GCA_964570915.1 uncultured Nitrospira sp.
TCCAGGGTCGCATGGCTCAACGCAAACGCCACGCCGCCCGAACTCATGTCCATAGTGTAATTCCCTTCCTGGCTAGTTGACCGACCGCGCTTGCGGTTTCACATCGACTTGAATGACGACCCCTCGCTTGACCCTGAGCACCTTCGCAAGCTTCGTCTCCTCGTCCTTCTTCGATCCGGTGCTTGACGCCACCTGTTCGGAACCGCTCTGTTTTTTGGCCGCCTCGCTGGCGACTTCCTGTGTACTATCAGCGTTCTTGACAGACGAGCTCGTGGAGGCCGCCGTGGAGGACGCAGCAGCGGCCGTCCCTCCACCGGTCAGCGGGGGGGGAGGCGGCGCAACACCGGGCGGAGGAGGCCCGCCGACGAAGCTCGGCTGACCGACCACCGCTGCATTCGGCGGCAGCAGCACACGGCCTGTCACAAATCCTCCTCGAAAGTCAAGTACCCCATTCAAGTTGACATTACGCCCTTGAATGCCTGCCTCGGGAATGATGATTCGTCCGGAGCCGTCCGCTGGGATCGTGTTTCGCGCGATTGCCCGCACCCCGGTCTCCGCCGTCAACATGATATCGCCCATCTTTAATTTATCGATGAACGGATTCAGAATTTTGTCCTCGAAGATCTTCAACCGCTCGGCCCGCAACTGGTTCGCCTTGGCCTCCAATGCCGAGACATCCCGTCCGAAAGTCTTTTCTCGCGCCGCTTGCTGAAGCAGAGCATTGATTTCCGGGTCATTGAATGTTGGAAAGACTAGGGGTTTCGATTTCCCATCATTCCCCTTTGGAAAATCCGCTGGATGGAAGGTAAAGATGCCGCTGCCCGGGACATAGACGGTATCTGTTTGCTCTTTTCCATCCTCGCCAAATTTTCCATTTGGTACGTCGATCTGCGCCAGCTCGTTCCTACTGCCGCTCCCCGCGTTGATATTGCCCTTCGTACTGGTGATTCGAATATCGCCACCGTTGAAGGTCGCGATCCGCGACTTATTGACATTGACGTCGCCCGCGGTGCGGATCAGAATTGCCGCGGGATCCTTCACCATATTGACCGTGACGGACCCGTCTTGGTTGACGACCGCTTCCCGCGCCATCTGTCCGGCCGATCCGCCGGTCGTGACTTGAATGCCCGTCGGTCTCCCTTGGGTACCAGATGACCGGGTACTGTTCTCACCGATATTGAACTTTCCCCCAGCGGCAGGAACGTTGAGTCCCGCTCGGGCTGAATCCGGAAACTGCACCGGATAAAGTGCCGAATTGTCATACCCGACCACATACGGTTTAGCCGCGTCGTAGCCATGGATCGAGACACCGGCCCCGCCGCTGCTTTTGATCGAGGAAATCACCATGTCCAGGTTGTTCCCGACGGCGATATCGATCAGGCCTCCCCGGTCATTCGGTCGGTCTACGCGCGGGGCGGTAGAGATGCCTTGACCGGTGCCGAGGTCCAGATTATTCGTCGCAATAATACGTGCCGAGCCTGGCCCAAAGAAAGCGAAGCCTCCTTCCGAATTATCGATCCCTTGTCCCCTGTCCAGCTGAAAGTCCTTGGCCTTGATCGTGGCCGCGACGTTGGGAGTCGTCACCGGCACTTGGACATCCCGGAAGACCACGTTCACAAGATCGGTGGCGGCCACCGGCTCTTTTCCATCCCATGGTCGAGTCACCACCTGCTGCGTCAACGGATTGACAGTGCGGACCAGAATCACATCGCCGCTTTTGATTGGACGAGGCTGATTCGTTACTGGATCGAGAATGAGCGGAACATGTTCAGTGACGGTCACCGTTTTTGTTCCCAGATCCGGCAGGGAGATATTTGCAAAGACCTTCTCGATCCTATTGCCCGCTTCGATCGTGACCTCTTTTCTAAAGGGGCGACTGACTAGGTCCAAAGTCAACTTGCTGATATTGCCCTGTTCAGCCGTGAAACTGACCGGAGCCAGGGTGCCATGGTCCTGGGCGAGCGGTGCTCTGGAAACCGTACTAGGATCAGCAAACGTCGACATTTGGCGATAGTCGGTGTTTCCAACGAGACTGCTTGGATCAACCTCCAGCAACCGTACCTGTGGTTCACCGGTCGCTTGCTCAATTTTGGTGTTCAGCGGCCACTTCGGTGGGTTGAAATCTGGAAACTGGAAGCCAGGTGCGAGATCCGGCTTTTGCGTGTTTCGAGCCTCGAGCGGCGGCTTGCCGGTCTTTTCTAAATACTTCAAATAGGGCCAAAGATCAGGTCGCTGGTTGATGGTCCGCAGATCGACGACGTCCCAATGACCACCGGCCACACCCGGCGTGCCGATCCAGATCCAGTCGAAATTCAATGTATCGCTGGTTGTTATGGTTTTCGGCACCCCTTCAATGTTGTTCTTCGCAAAGAACTTTACCGAACCGGTCGGGGACGGCAAAAAGACCAGACTAGATCTGATCTGAACCGTCCCGTTCTCCGCCCTGGCTTCGAATGAGGCCGGCAACCAGCTCCGAAGCACCGCTAAGTCCGGGCTGGTCACAGCAGGACCGTCGACCGGGTTCGTGTTGATCACGATATTCCCGTTGTGCGACACAAATGTGACTTTGTTGTTTTCTAGTCCTGCAGCGAAGGTGAGAGGTGGGCCGTTCTCACTTCCGACAAGACCCGCATCCTGGACACGGCGAATGTAGATATTCCCACCGGCCGAGACAGTGAGATCGCCACCTGAGAGGGCGAAGTCCGCGGACTTCGCGGTTGACTCTCTCGCTGACGGATCCTTGGTTCGTTGCTCCGCCACGGTGACCGGGAGCCCATTGGGCCCAAGGGGAAGACTTGGTTCACCGATGTTCCCTCCAACTGTCACAGTATGCTGCGGCCTATTGGCGAGATCCGTATTCGACAGCACGAAACCTGGACCGCTATCAACCCCATTGGCCAACCCTCCAATGAAGTCTCCCCCCACCTGAAGATTCAATCGGCCTGGCCCATCGATGGAGATGCCCTGCACAGTCATCTTTATTTCATCAAAACCGGAGCTGGCGATCAAATTCTTCCCAGCCGTGATAGAAATTCCTCCGCCCCCCTGAGCACGAACCGTGGAGAGGGCGCCCGATTGTGGATCGATGAGATTCACATCGCCGGTCTTCGCTTGCAGATTGATGCTGCCACCGTGTGCGGTCTGAAGCGTCGTCCCGGTGAAGCCGGTTAATAAGATGTTCCGCTCCGCCACCCCGACGATATCCCATTTGGCCGGTGTGCCGAATGGATCGTTCGAGAGAACGGCATCCTTGAAGATGAGGTCCTGTCCGGCGTCGAATCGGATGGTACCGCCTGAGGCAGGTGGCTTGGCTGTACTCAGCTCAAAAAATCCTATGACTGTGAGGTCGTGTCCGGGCAGCAGGTTTCCCCCTGCATCCCGTTCCGACGACACAGTGATGTCGGCAAAATCCGTCACCGTAAGGCCTGTCGTGATATAAATAAAGTCTGGATCGATCAGCAATCTCCCGCCACGGTAGCCAGGGCTCGCCGATCCGACAAAGCGCCCTCCCAACTTCACATGGCTTCCGCTCAATTCCGTGAATCCCGCCTGCCCGCCCTCTACTCCTCCCGAGACATCGATCGCCGCCCCCTTCTCGAATACCGCCGTCCCCTTCGACTTATCCGCGATCGCCAGAACGGTTCCACCGTTCGAGATCCCTTCGCTCCCACCCTTCGCCAAGGTTTGGCTGTCGGCTTTCAATATCAGCGCCTCGCTTGCGAACAATTCGATCTTGCCGTTTTTCTCTCGAACACTGTTGGCCTGAACACGCCCGGCTTGATTGACGACTCGTCCGGCAAGCGTCACATGACCGCCGTCGGCCACGAGATCCTTCACATTGACGGCCTGGCCGGTCGGCGCTGAAAATTCCGTGAGAAATCCACGGCCGTCTGGCCGAGTAGCGAGATAGGCCTTGGTCCCCGCCGCCAGCACTATGTTGCCGCCCGGTGCGGTGATGACGCCGCCGTTTTCGACGTTCGGCGCGAGCAAATACACCCCGTCGTGAATGCCCCGGATGAAACCAAGATTTTTTACGATCCCCTCTACCCCTGCGCCTTCAAACAAATAGTGTCCCGCCAAAAAATTCGCATTGGTGATGTTGAGTGACGACGCGATGAGCCCGCCGACATTGACCTGCGCGTTGGGCCCGAAGAACACCCCGTTGGGGTTCAACAGCACGACGGTGCCATTCGCCCGCAATGAGCCCAGGACTTGGCTCGGGTTGTGATCATAGATGCGATTGAGTGCGATTGCCGACGCATTCGGCTGGATGAACTGCGTGACATCGTTCGGCGCGATATTGAACGACTGCCAATTGATGATGGTCTGCTGCGAGGCCTGATTGATGGTGACATGTGACGTGCCAACCCCCGAGACAGCCGCATTTCCGCCGACGACGGCGGGGCCGGTAGGATTCGCGAACATGAGCGACGGAAACACCCACGACATCATATGACATGTGATGAGTGTCGCTACGAGTAATCTTGTGTCGAATCCGGCACGCATGATCCGCCTCCTTAAAATGCGAGGCCTACCGAGAAATGCACGAAATTATCGCCGCGCTTGGTGTTCAAGGTATCGCGTAACGCCCATCCGCTGTCGAGCACGAGCTGGCCGATGTCTTTCGGAAACTTCACCCTAATGCCGAAGCCGACGCCTTCGAGGCGAAATCGCGAAGTCTGCCCGGTCGGTGCCTGTGCCACCCAAATGTGTGCCGCATCATAAAATGTGGCAAATCTGAGCCGGAGAGTGTAATCGGAGCTGCGTCGCCGTTGCCAAATCCGATCGACCGGCACCTTCAGCAGCTCCGGCGTGGTCAATTCCGCGCGGCCTCGGACTGCATGGTCGCCGATGGCTTCGAATTGGAGATAGCCGCGAACTGTATCGAATCCCCCGGCGAAAAACTGTTCCGCGGGAATCAAGGGCTGACTGCCCCATTGGCCATTGGCCATGAGGTCAAGTGCGAAATCTCCCGGCAAGGGCTGTGCACGGCTCAACCCTCCTTGCAACACGGCAAAGGTGCCTGTCGATCCGGCACGGTTCCCTGGTTTGCTGAAATCAGGGTTGGGGTTATGGGGATCAATGGGAACGCCGCCGAAATCTTCTTTCGTTCCTCCTGGAATCATCCCCGCCACATAGCCCTTCGCCGTAAACGAGGCCTTCGTAAGACCGAATCGGTCCGGATAGA
>CAZNBG010000250.1:0-1479 GCA_964570915.1 uncultured Nitrospira sp.
TATGGGAACGACTACAGCAGCAATCCCCCAGACGATCGAGGCTATGGGATGAGATATTGCGTCCTCCTTATTGATACTGAAAGGTGTACGGATGACATGGTGCCGGGTGATGCTGTATGACAACCTCCATGACACGTTGCTTAGTCATCATGAAGGATTGCGATTGGCTTCACACTAGGAAAGCCCTTAGGGCTACGAGACGAGCGGGCTGGAAGTCACGACCTGCCACAGTGCGCAACCATACTAGACTCGGTGAAACCGAGATATGGGCAGTCTAGCCGGGAACGTATCGAGGGGCTTATCTAGTCGTCAACCTTCGGTCTGGGCGCAATGCGCCATTGACGATTCAGGTGGTGAGGAAAACGCTGTGGCAGGGATCGCACCAGGAAGAGACATTGAGACTAAGGCCGCTACAGCTCATTGATGTTGATCAAGACATTCCGAGAGGCCCAGTCAATGAGTGCCGAGATCAGAATGCGGTCACTGGGGCCACTATATTGCGTGACCCAGTTTCGGAGTTGTTCGGCTGACATCTCCGTTTCAAGAGCCCATGCCGTGCGAAGCACCCTCACTGCCCCTACATTGCGAAGCGCCGCACTCAGCTGGTGGTAGCTCCGCTCCGGCGTGATGAGATCACAGGAGATCAAATAGGTGATCATCTTGCCTGCTCTTCACTGGTTTCTCATAGCCGCTATGAAAACTTGTTCTTATCCCTAACATTTTACATAAGGGAACGAGTGCGCCAGCTAGCGAACACCCTTGAAGCCGTACAGCGAAGATCAGTGTCCTCCCTCTGAGACAGCCTAGCCACGCATGCCGCGAGCAGAGCGGCCACTGTGGCTATGAAGCTCGGACCCCGGAATCATGGCAGGTCTGCCCCATATAGACTACCGGGATACTCGAGCGCTTGCATCCGGTCGGGTCCGCATTCGGATAACTCATGCAGCCGCTCGGTGCGCGGCAACCGGTGGTTCCTCCGGCACTAAGGGAAGAGGTGAGAATGCTACACGACGACAAGATCGCCTGCTCATGATCAAGTGCCACTTCGAATAATTGTGGAGGTTCGTAGGGTTTTTTGTTGCTCATGTTGATCCCTCCCCTGTCAGGACACCCGGCTCATCTTTCGAAGTCAGAGTCCACCGGGAAGGCTGCCTTCCCCTTGGGCAGAAGCCCCCTTCGCATTCAGCTACTTCTTCACAATTTGCGTGATGATGTTTTCCGCGGTGCCGATCGCCTGGCCGATCATTCCGCCCACGGCTTGCCCGAGCTTTCGGGCCTTCCGCGTGGCGGCGGTGGGTTTTACCTTCTTGATGCCTTTCTTTGCCCGCTGGCTCGCCTTGGATGCCGCGCTCGCCACAGTGTTCTTGATTTTACGAGCCGTAGCTCCTGCCTTGCGTCGCAGGCTCTTCCCCTTGCGCACCACCTGCTTCCCAGTACTAGAAGCTTTCTTGGCCTGTCTTTTTTTCATGTGACCTCCAA
>CAZNBG010000250.1:1489-4631 GCA_964570915.1 uncultured Nitrospira sp.
TCGCAGTGTTTTTCCCCTTGCGGACAACTTCTTCCTCGTTACTGAAACTTTTCTTGTCCTGGATTTTTTCCCTGTGACCTCCAACCGTAACCGGTTCAGGCTTCACTTTCCCTTCATGGAATCCCGTTCTTTTCTCATTCTATAACGTGCTGATCGAGCATGCTCGCACCGAAGACAAATTCCACGATGCTTGGATTCAGGCGAGTCAGGTGGGGGGGCATATGTCTTTGCCTCACGACCTATGCCACATGGTTCGAATTCTTTTCATTCTCCACCTTGTGATTTCTTTTTCATCATCTCCCCAAAATTCTTCATCAAGTCTTGCACGTCCACTTGCTGACCGCCGGGGTCCTTGCTTCCCGATGAACCGCCTCGCTCAGCTTTTCGCTTCTGCATGTCTCGGAACATCTCTTGGACATCCACCTGCCCTTCTCCGTGATTGCCTCCATCCCGCCTCGCCCGTGTCCGCTGCTCCATCATGGTATTCATATCAAACTTGGTATAATCGGCCGGTGGGACAAAGAGGCTGTGGTCGAGTCTCTTCTTTTCGATGGCGGTCGCCTCCATGCGCATCTTCTCCGCATCTTCATCGTCTTTTGTGGTCATGCGGAGAACAAAAAATCCCTCTTTGATGAGTTGCCGGAGTTCTTGAGGGATGTCGGCTGAGAGCTTGTTTGCACCGGATCGGCTCAGACCCATGAGCGCGCCCATATTCGCCAGTTGTTGTGCGGCACAGGACTCGCCGCGAATCTTTCCTGTCTCCTTGCTTCGGGTCTCAAAGATTTCGCATCGATACCCCGCGACCGAATCGGTCTTGCCGGTCCGCACGATCTCATACTTGAGGTTTTTGAAATGTTCGGCGGTTTTCTCCACGGTATCGTCTGTTGAATGTTCGACATACATTCTCTTCTCCGGCAGCAGGTGATAGCTGACTTTCTTGTCGGCGTTAAAGATCATGACAGCCATCGGACCCCTGTCAGCTTGATCGGCATGCTTTGGCTTTGCCTCCATCCGAATATGGTCCCCCTTTAAGAACCAATCCGACTCGGTGACCTTGGCTTCTTTGCCACCGAAGGTGGACTTCATGTGAATGACACCCTCGAACTCTCCTGCCCACACCAAAGCACTGCTGAATGTGAGCGCGAGGCTTAACGCGGAGGCTGTGCGAGTCTGCATGGTGTTCTCCTCAACTGTTCGGTGACGAAGGCGTGGGCATTCTGCAAAGTCTCAACGAAATGAGCAAATGGGTGATCGGCGGTGTCTGGTTCCGAAAGATATTCTCACCAACGCCGTAAACCACCACGTGAACACGCTCCGGGTCCTGGGTTTATTGAAACAGTCAGTAAACGCCGCCTTCGTCGTTGGTACAGGAGCCCTGGTCGACGCGGTCACTGCGGTACCTCCAGTTTACCGAGAAATTCTCCGGTGCAGCATTCCACCAGTTGTGTCTGGCGGTACGCATGGTGTGGATCAGAAAGCCAGGCATACTCCACGCCCATGCTAGAATAGACCCACACCGGAAAGGGCTTCGTGGTCGGCAGGGCACGGTACCAATACCAGGTCCCCATCACAAGTCCTGACTTCTTGGCGTCGGTGTTCCAGCTCATCCCTTAAGCACGCTACTGAACGTATGCACGTCGATCCCGTGCTTCTTCGCCACCACACTGACCAGGGCTTCGAATGTGGCGGCGTCCTTCACCGCCTTCAGGTACTGGAGGTCTTCTAGACTAGGGATAGGCTCGAAGTCTTCCTTGATTTCGAACATGCAGATCATCGCGTCCTTCCGGCGTTCTTTGTACTTGTTCAGAAGATTCCTCGCGGCCTCCTGGATACCTGGCCTTGGTCTGGCGGAGCCTACAAGATGCGCGATAGCGGTCACAACTAGGAGTTGGCTCTGTTTCCAGCATGACTTCTGCTGGGAAGAATCAAGCTAGGGGCTGAGGGACGGCAATGCAGCATCGACGCATCAAGCCCTGATAGCTGCGCTGCAGGTGCGACCGTCGACGGCAGAAAACCCGGCGACTACCACGAATCAGGCTGAATCACGATGTAAAAAGGTTCTGCTCGCTTTTCGTATGATCCCGAGATGTCGTTCGATCTGCCGCATCAGATCGCTAAAGTCTCGCCAATGGCAGGGAAGATCGCTTTCATTCACACCACCGAACAGTGACTCCACGGTACTTGGCCGGATTCGAGTGAGAGGAGCTTTGTACGTCGTTCCTGGCATCAATCGTTCTTCGTCTTCGTTCACCGTATAGAACTCCGTATAGACTCGATCGTCGTGATTGTCGGCAAGGGTATCTGACCACCCTCGACTATGCCCCTGACACAGAAGTTTCCCGTCCTGCTCGTGCCATTCCCCTGATGCCATAAACCAGGAGTATCCCGGCCAACAGCCAATGTAGCAAAAGCGACCCGTAGGAAAAAGCCAGAGCACGACATACTGCACACTAGGCACTCCGAAAGACGGATGTTCCTTTTGGTGCCAATAGAGTCTTGGGAGGACTGCTTCGTCGTTCATACTCACCCGCTCCATCCAGTGGGCAGAGGGCTGGTGGCTGCCAAGTGCTGTGTCACTCTTTTGAGCCTTTGCGCGTGGGTCTCACCAAAAATTGCAGCGATTCTCCATCCATCGTCTTGGTCATGACAGACCGAGACTTGGACCGATGGCGCCGGCGAAAATGCCGTTGAAGATACAGACCCATTCCGGCAACCATGCATATTAGCCCACCGAAGATCCATAGCGTAGTCATAGGTCATCCCTAGTAACAGGTATGAGAGAAGTCGAGCCGACCCTTCGGTCTCTTTAGCTGCGCCCTACGAGGTTTCTGTTCGCCCACGATCAACCGTTGTATCAGTACACCGTGTTCGGACTGCAGCTCGAAGAAGAAAACCAAGCTCATCCGTTTTCCAATAACTTAATGTCACCGAATGAATCGATTCTTGGAGTATATAACTTTCACACAGATAAGACATCGACGTCGCTCCAAATCCCCAAGTCCTATGGACTGATCCGACCTTCAGGGATGAAGTGGCACAACTCTGTAACTACTTGCTCATCCCGTCCTTTGCCCAGCTCCAGGCATGTATCACCCTCCGATTCGGCAATTCCATCACACCCGCTTATCACCTGTCGGCAAAA
>CAZNBG010000250.1:4641-5182 GCA_964570915.1 uncultured Nitrospira sp.
GTCCGATTCGATGATCCCCTGTCGGCGAACGGTGCGGGAATCCCTTATTTGCATGGGGAAATATCGTCCTCAGTGGCGCAATCTTTGCTGGTTGCTTTTCAGCCATCGCGACGATGGCTGGAAAATCGAGAGAGGGCAGCTCAAGGAGCGAACTGCCCGTCGTTCTCAGATCAGTGGGGATCCACGCATGGATTGCGCCTCACTGGTGCACCCAAGGAGGTTCTATGTCTGTTTCATCGGTGGGGACATCGCCCATGTTGCAATGGCTGCAGAATTATCTCTCATCTGCTGGATCTGCCAGTAGCACCCAGTCCTCTAGCCCGTCCTGCGGTACTCAGTCCACCAGTGACATGGCCTCCATTTCACAACAGGCAGTGGAATTGAATGCCGATTCGACTGAGCAAGGAGCGGATCCGTCGCAACCGCCTGACCCCAGCACAGTGCGCGCTCACCATGCGCATCATCACCACCATCACGGTGACGAGCAAGGCCAGAGCCAAGGGGACGGGTCCTTCATTGACCAACTGGCGAAATCGATTGT
>CAZNBG010000251.1:0-5168 GCA_964570915.1 uncultured Nitrospira sp.
ATCCCAGGCAGGGAACTCAAGGGCGTGCATCTCGCCATGGACTATCTCACCCAGCAGAACAAGCGCACAGCGGGCATTCCTCTCAGCGACGAACCGATCACCGCGAAGGGCAAACGGGTAGTCATCATCGGCGGCGGTGATACGGGGTCCGACTGTCTCGGCACCACGCATCGTCAGGGCTGCGTCGAAGCGCATCAATTTGAGCTGCTGGCCGAGCCTCCGCCGCAACGCGCCGAATCAACCCCCTGGCCGCTTTGGCCGATGCAACTGCGCACATCGCACGCGCATGAAGAAGGTTGTGACCGGCAATGGAGTGTGTCCACGACGAAATTTACCGGCCACAATGGCCATGTTACCAAGCTGCACGCGCATCGCGTGCAGTTCAGCCACGGCAAGTTCACGCCTGTTCCCAACACCGAGTTCGAGATGAACGCCGATCTGGTGCTGCTGGCCATGGGGTTCACCGGTCCCGTCAAGAACGGCCTGCTCGACGATCTGGGGGTGAAGTATGACGCGCGCGGGGCTGTGACGGTCGACGAGAACTTCATGACCAACCTTGACGGCGTCTTCGCCGGCGGCGACACCAAACGCGGCGCCTCACTCATCGTCTGGGCCATCGCCGAAGGCCGCAAAATGGCTGCGGGGGTCGATCAATATCTGCACGCCGGGAAATCGGCAAAGACGGCGGTGAAATGAACAGAAAGACGAAAGAGAACGGTGGCTCACAAACTCCCCTTAGTTATTAAGCCAACCCATCCACGTCCTAGAATTTCAGGTCCAGGTTTTTGGTGTGCCGTACTCCACCTCCTCTCCGCACCAAGCAGCCCTTCTGGCTTGTGCGAGCGAAAACCCTGTTAACAGACTGCTATATTCATCAGTATTGGCTAGAATAGCCCTGTGTCGGTCTTCGAACCCATATTTCAAATACTCAATGCGGCAGAAGTGCGGTATGTCGTAGTCGGTGGGCTTGCGACTGTCATGCATGGATATGCCAGAGCAACGGCCGATGTAGATTTGGCCATAGATCTAGCGCCAGAAGAAACTACGAAGATGATTCGAGCGTTCGTGACGAGAGGGTTTCGCCCACAGGTGCCAGTCGCTCCTGAACAATTTTCGGATCCCACAATTCGAGAAATATGGCATCGAGAAAAGCATATGCGGGCTTTTTCACTCGTTGATCCTGAAAATCCGATGCGAGTGGTAGACTTGTTGCTCAAGCCGGAGGTGCCATTCGAAGAGCTCTTGGCCCGTTTCAAGAAGTCATGTTGAATAAGGTAAGGATCAGAATTGCTTCGCTCGACGACCTAATCCTTTTTCCAACGACCGAACAAGGCCTGGGTCACGGATATCACGTACGTGCGCACCTGGGAAGGCCGGTTCTATCTTGCCGTTGTGATGGACCTCGACTCACGCCGAGTTGTTGGCTGGGCAACAAAGCCCACGATGACCCAAGAACTCGTGTTGGACGCGCTCCTCATGGCCGTGCGGCGTCGCAAGCCCCGGCATGTCCTGATTCACTGCGATCAAGGCTCGCAATTTGGCAGCGATGCGTGGCGACGTTTCTGCCATGCGCATCATCTGGAACCGAGTCTGAGCCGGCGGGGCAACTGCTGGGATAACGCGGTGGCCGATCATTTTTTAGCACCTTGAAGAAGGAGCGGATCAAGAAGCGCATCTCAAGACCCGGGAGATTGCCAGAACGGAAATCGACGGGTACATCGAGACGTTCTATAATCGCACCCGTCGACCCAGTCATCTAAGCGGGGTCTGCCCAGAGATGTTTGAAGCCGCATCAAATCTGGTGGAAAGGTGTCCGTTAAATCCTGGGAAGTCCAGTAGAACCCGTCTGTTGATCAGATGATGCAAGTTTTTATGCCACACCAGCTAGCAAGGCTTGCACTTGTTAATTGGCTTAACAATCAAGGTCACCAGCCGCAGCGTCCTTCTTAGTCCGCTACCAGCATCCTAAGTGCGTCGGCAAGCTTGATTCCGATCACTGGCCTGCTGCCACGCAACTTCTCTGCAGGAATAAGTACCCGCCGAGGCGTGGTCGGATAAAAAGCTGGACAGGATGGAGTTTGGACGGTCAAGAGCGCTTTGGCCAAAGATTCAAAGAGAAGGAGTTTACGCGGCGACTGGAATCAGGGGCAGTTCTGGTTCATTAGCGTGAATGGAAACGGCAGGGGCTTCACGCCCTTCAACCAAATCAATGACTCGCTCACGGTTGCCTAGGGCGTATCGAAGGAACTCGATCCCGAACTGGTTGTCTTTGGTCCAACGAACGACTGAAACTTCCACGGCAAGTGGGGATTCCGCGTCGGGGGTCTCAATGTGCAACGCGAGATAGCTCCCTGGAGTCAGGGTCACGTTACTCTGCATCCTGCATCCCGTTGCTGAAAGATCAAAAAGGATTCCCTGACCTGCGCCGTTGTCGGTCTGGACGCTGGCGGAATACCGCACATACATTCTCGGGCTACTCCGTAGCCGCATGCTCGCCTCCGTGCTATGGCCTGTATCGGTACCGCCGAGGAAAACTTGAAGGCGATTCGGCTGCCTGGGGTTGGCAACGTGGCTCTGACAGAAATGGCTGTCGATATGAGTCGAGGTCTGATGAGCGGCGCCGCACTCTACGTTCGACATGCCCTTCTTCGCCCGCATCGTTTTACACGTTTTTTCTTCATCTTGCTCTATCTGAGAAGGATGTGTATTATAATTGAAATCATACACATTCTGGTTCGGAGGACCTATGCGTACCAATATCGTGATCGACAATAGTCTCATGCGGCAGGCGATGAAGGCGACGGGTCTTTCGACCAAGAAGGCTGTTGTTGAAGAAGGTCTCCGATTACTAATCAAAGTAAAAGGACAGGAAGGCCTTCGCCGCTTACGTGGAAAAATCACATGGGAGGGTGATCTCGATACGATGCGCGAAGGCCGTATCAAGGCCGCTTCATGATCATAGTCGATACGACGGTCTGGGTTGATTACATTCGGGGGGCAGCGACACCTCACACCACTTGGCTTGAATCCCGCTTGATCGACGAACGATTAGGGCTTACCGATCTAATTCTTTGTGAGGTGTTGCAAGGAGTGACCAACGATAATCAATTCAATGCGGTGCGGAGAGAACTTCTGAAGCTTGCCGTCTTTGAGACGGGAACGGTTGAATTAGCCATCGAAGCCGCTGTGAACTATCGGAAGCTTCGTGCCGCCGGGAGAACGGTGCGGAGGACAATCGATTGTCTTATTGCAACGTTCTGTCTTATTGAAGGCTACGCATTACTCCACAACGATCGCGACTTTGATCCATTCGAAGAAGTGCTTGGATTAAAGATTGTGCATCCGGAGAGAGGGAACGGCCACTGATGATTGGCCAGCACTATTCCCGCAACCCGAAAGCTCTTCTCGGTGGCATCGAAGCGAGACATCAGACTCATCAAGCAACGTGGCTAGAGTCCCGGCCATCCGATCCTCGCTGGCATGCCGGAGACTCGGTCATCATCCTAGTGCTGTAGCGGATCGGTCTTACCGGCGACTCAGCGTCAGACGCTGTGCATGATCATCATGTATCGATGGCCGTTTCAAAAGGCAACACCTAACACAGTGTGGGTCAAAAGATGGCTCCCATACTCATATAGCGGCGTTTGGCGTGTTCCAAAGCCCAAGGAAAGAGATGGTAGAAATCACGGGAACTTCTGGAAAATCTCCACCCACCAGGCAGGCGGGACATCAGGGCGTAGGCCTGTGTCTGCCAATGCGGCGGGATCATTCGCCGCCGTAACCAACCTGTCGCATGGTGCTGTAACCATCGCCTGTAGTCTCGCATGGACTCGTCGGGAAGGAATCCCTCGTTGGGGTTCCAGAGCACGACCGCGGTGGCGTTCTTCTCTCGAGCGAAAAGTGCTCGGTCCACACCGGCCTCCTCGATGATGCGTCGACAGAACGGACGGTCATAATCGCCGCCCACGCTCCAAGGTTTCATGTCCTCGCCGGTTGAAATTCGATGGATCTGCTCGCTATTTCTCACACCAAAGAACAACACGGGGCAGTGGATAAATCCCACCCATAATCGCCATTCGGTAAGAGCCAGCCCGGTCGGATCTCCTCGAACGATATCGGGCGATCGATCGTGAGGGCCGAGGCCCCACACGAGGTCGCCATAATACCCGGTCAACAATACTCGTTCCTGCAAGTGGCTCCGTGCCGCCACGAAGTGTACCTCTTCCCCATAGGCGTCGGCGGCAAGAAACGGCACTTCCGCGAACGGCTCCTGTCGCCATGCGGTCCGGTCGAGCACGATGGCGCGAAGACCGAGTCGCCTCGCGATGGGTTCGCCGCTATCGGCACGGCCTTCTCTTCCCTGTTGAAAGGTCAGCACGTCTGTATTGCCCATTTCGCGGGCCAGTACGGCGATTGTGGGAGAGTCATATCCTGCGGAGAGAGTTCCCAGAGGGCGATAGGGCCACTTGCGAAGTGGGTCCATCATGTTCCGACCGATGGCGTTCAGCGAGGCTTCCAGAAAATGTCTGTACTCCTTGAAGGTGGCAAAACGTCTGTCACCGAGCGGCTTCTCCGTCACTTCGAGCGATCGGCCGTTCCATCGAAGATTATGAAAGTACGTGAGACGTAGAGGGCCCTGAGCAGTCTCAAAGAGGTATCTGTATTTCTGAAGGCCGTCGACAATCGATCGGAAACTCCAATAGTAATCGTCCGAAAGGGGGTCGACGGAAAGATTCAGGGTGGCGCATAGCGCGACCAGAGAATTGGAAACATAGACATGGTTCCGCACCTGAATGGAAACCAAGCGATCGACGGTGGGGCCGGAGGACCCAAACGTCACGGTGCCGCCGGAGACTCGCCCGCCGGACCCAAATACAACGTCCGTTTGATCGAACCGGCCTTCTGCGAATGGACCATCCCAGACGGCTTCAGCAAACCACTCCGGCCCTGTTTCTACCCGGCTTCCGTGCGCGAGCACCACCTCGTTGTCGGAACATTGTGCCACCCAGGCCAGAGACGGCCAGCCGAAGACATGTCTGAACTGCAACTGGATACCCATATATCCTGCGATAAAACCGCACTTCTATTGTGGAGTGCACTGTTTCGGGGACGGATGTGCTCTGGATCTCGCCTGTCGGAAGATGAACAGGAACGCTGCACCCCTTGGC
>CAZNBG010000252.1:0-2342 GCA_964570915.1 uncultured Nitrospira sp.
CGCGAGGCGGCCGGCCTGCTCGGCGACGTGGAGACCCAGGCGGCGGCGCTCGCGGCGGCGCTCGCGGAGGAGCTGGAAGGGCCCGCCGACGGATCGGCGGAAGAGACGCGCCTGGCGCGGCACCTCGAATCCGCCGAGGCGGCGCTCTCCTCGTGCACGGAGCTCCTCGGCGCCCAGGCTCCTTGACACCCCGGCGCCGCTCGGCCGAAACTGAGGGAGCTTCGATGGCTGCTTACGCGCTCAACCCCCAGGCCGTGCTCCAGCAGGCCGGGACGGACGATCCCCTCGACTACGTGCGGCTGGGAATCGCCGCCGCGCGCACCGACGACTTCGAGCGCGGGCTCATCTTCCTCACCGAAGCGCACCGGCTGCTCGAGACGGTCGACTCGGGCGGCAAGGACGCGAAGCTCCCGCCGACCGCGCTCTCGTACTACGGGCTCTGCCTCGCGATGCACAAGGGGAAGATCAAGGAAGCCGCGGACTTCTTCCAAGAGTGACCAATCAGTCAGGGTACGGTAATCGGCCATGTTCTTTTGCGGGTTGCTGGGGCAGAGTAGCTTCATGGTCTGACCGAAGATGTCACGCAAATGGATGTCGATTGCTCTAGTGGTGCGATGGAAATACACGTTGGAGTAGAGGTACATCCGGGTATTCAAGAACATTTGGAGCGCCGGCAGTCCGGTCTTGTGAATGGTAAACCCCTTCTCAGTTACGATCGTGTAATGGATCAATCGTGTCAGATCCACCGGGCCCACCGCCACGCCGCACATATATGAATCCCTCAAGACGTAGTCCAGATTGTCACCGGTATAGCTCCCCGAGATCACCGGCTGGAGCATGTTCAACCATCGAGGGAGTCGGGAGTTATCTTTCCCCTTTTCTTTGAGGATCAGATGGGCAATCTGGTCCGGATTCAACTCTTCTCCCTTCGCGAAAGGGCCAGAGGGGCTCCGGCGGATTTTCCGGATCAGGGGAGCCAAATGCTCCCGGATGATGATCTGCCCCAAGCGTTCATGGGTCAGGCCGAAGGCATGGAGATAGTTGTCATCAAAGAAATGGCAAAACGGCCCGTGCCCGATATCGTGAACCAAGGCCGTTACCCGTAGAAACTCTTCCACGTAGTTGGCAGACGGCACATCTTTGACGGCTTTCTTCAGAAATGGGTACAGATGTCTGGCGAACCGCCCCGCTACGTGCATCGTCCCCAAGGAGTGGACGAAACGGGTATGCTCGGCCGAGGGATAGACCCACCGGGCACTCTGCAGTTGGTAGATGTATCGCAGCCGCTGAACCCAAGGAGAATCGATCAGGTCCTTCTCGGTGTGCTCGTGGGGGTCCGGGTCGGCATACGGAACGGTGAAGGTGACGTACTTGTGAATCGGATCGGCAATGAGTGCGGAGCCATCATACGGAGCATTCGGTCGGTCTGCGGATTCCATAGCGAGTAGGCATCTTAGCCCACCTGGTCGGGGGGCGGCAACGGGTTGGTCGCAGGCATGTCCGGCTTGTGACGGTGTTTGACCAAGAACAGATATGCGAGAGGGTATGAGGCCAATGCACCAAGCACACTCAGGACCAGCCCTCCCAGCACGAATGGAACGGCGTAGGGAAGAACTTGCTCGTAGATGCCGCTGAAGCTCAAATCATGCCAATCGAAATTCGGTGCATCGGTCCGTCCCAAGAGCAATGCGCCGGTCCAATAGGTCGCGCCTAAGATTGGAATGATGGTCCAAGGATTGTTGATGAAGGCGCCGGCAAGCAAGGCGATAAAATTGAGACCGAACATCCAGGTGCATAGCACGACCATCGCCGTGTGCAGACCATAGGCAGGCGAGAACGCGATGAAGACACCGAGCGCGAATGCCATGGCGGTGCGCTGCGGAGACTCTTGCAGATGGAGTACTTGGCGCAACAGCGCACGGAATGATCGGGTCCCGCGAGCAGAGGGATGTTTGCTCACCTCCGACATCAGCGGAAATGCTCGTAGCTGGTGATCGGCAAGGGCTCGGTATGGTCACCGGACGTCACCTGCATTCCAAACTGCTTCGGGCGAATCGTTCCGATACACGTCATGCGAAAGCCTCGTGACCGTGCTTGCCGCTCGATGAGTCTGCCGTCCTTGGGCGAAGCGGTGAACAGCAGCTCGTAGTCTTCGCCGCCGGTGAGCGCGAGTTGTGCCGGCGCGGCGCCGACCGTCTGGGCATAGGCGCGGCAGGCGGGCCAGATCCGTATCCGGCGAAGGTCCATCTCTGCCCCAGAACAGCTTTCTTGGCCAACTGGCCCAAGATCTCCGGGTAGGCGCTCAGTCAGCTCTCAGGGCCCATGCGACAACCATGCGATTG
>CAZNBG010000252.1:2352-5160 GCA_964570915.1 uncultured Nitrospira sp.
GATCGGTATCCGGCGAAGGTCCACCTCTGCCCCGACACGACTTTCTTGGCAAATGTGCCGAAGATCTCCGGAGAGGCCGTCGGACACGTCGATGGCGGCAGAGGCCAGCCGTTCGCTGTTGAGCCACTGGCCTTCGGCAACCCGTGCTGTGGGATGGAAATGACGACGCAAGAGGAACTGGCGATGGGCGTGGGACAAGGGAGTTGTCCTCTTTCCCGAAGAGCGAGCGCCTGTGCCGCGTGCCGACAGCCGGAGACCGGCTAGCGAGTCTCCCAGTGTCCCGGAGACAAAAATCTGATCTCCCACTGTTGCACCATGGCGAAACAGTGCCCGACGTCGGGTGGTGGTTCCAATCAGGGTGATGCTGAGAAAAAGTCCCGCCATGGATGCCGAGGTATCTCCCCCGACGAGCGCCACTCCGTAAAGCCGGCAAGCCGTCATCAAACCTCCGTACAACTCGTCGACTTGCGGACGCTGTATTGTTCTCGGGATCGCGAGGGACACGAGCAGATAGCGAGGGGCTGCTCCCATCGCGGCAATATCGCTGAGGTTGGCCATGGCGGCTCGGTATCCGACTGACTCAGGGGCAGCGGATTTCAAGTCAAAATGGATGCCTTCCACGAGCAAGTCCGTCGTAAGGTGCCACCACGCTGGTGCGGAGGTCGCAATCACGGCCGCATCGTCGCCGATGCCTTGGACGAGCCCTGACGCAGGCCGGGCAAACCGACGCTCGAGATCTCGGATCAGGGCAAATTCCTGGAGAGGTGGTTTGGCCTTACGACGGGCCACGACACGATCCTATGTGCGAGTTGGGGGTCGGCTCGCCATCAGAGTGGCAGGGAGTTCGTGTGGCCGTCGGCCTTTGCCCGAACGCATGGGGCGGACACGGGTCGGCGCTGGCGGAGCCGAGGGCCTCTGAGATGTCGACGGAACCTTGGTCCGTCTGCGTAGGGCGATCTTCATGACGTCATCCATCGTCTCGACGAACGCCAATTGAATGCCTTTGAGGAGGTGTTTGGGGATTTCCTCCAGATCCTTCTTATTCCGACGCGGGAGGATCACGGTGGTGAGCTTTGCCCGTTTCGCCGCCAGAATCTTTTCCTTGAGCCCTCCGATCGGGAGCACGCGGCCACGCAAGGTGATTTCTCCGGTCATGGCCAGGTCTCGCCTCGCAGGAGTGCTCGAAAACGCCGAGGCGATGGCGGTCGCCATCGTGATACCGGCCGAGGGACCGTCCTTGGGGATGGCACCGGCTGGGACATGGATATGCAGGTCCTGTTTACTGAACATGCCGGGGTTGAGATTCAACGTTTTTTCCCGTGAACGGACGTAACTCAGCGCCGCCTGGGCGGACTCCTTCATCACATCGCCAAGGTGGCCGGTGAGCGTCAATTGGCCTTTCCCCTTCATCACGGTCGCCTCGATGTAGAGGACATCGCCGCCCGCTTCGGTCCACGCGAGGCCGGTTGCCACGCCAACTTCATCTTTCTCAAGTTCCGCTTCCGGCACATATTTCGGGACGCCCAAATATTTATGGAGATTGGACGGATCGATGGGAAACCCTTGAGCTTTGCCTTCGGCGACCTTCTTGGCGACCTTGCGCATCACGTTGGCAATCTCGCGTTCAAGATTCCGGACTCCCGCTTCCCGAGTATAATGGGAAATAATCTGCCGGATGGCCGGTTCCGTGAGACGGACATGTTTGCCGGTGATGCCGTGCTCCTCGAGCTGACGGGGAATCAGGTATTTCTGCGCAATGCCGAGCTTTTCTTCTTCGGTATACCCTGGGATTTCGATCACCTCCATGCGATCGCGCAACGCGGGAAGAATCGGGTCGATCAAATTCGCGGTGGTGATGAACATCACTTCGGTCAGGTCGAACGGGACCCCGAGGTAATGGTCGGTGAACGCGCTGTTCTGTTCCGGGTCCAGGACTTCTAACAAGGCCGCAGAGGGATCGCCACGAAAATCCATCCCGACCTTGTCCACCTCATCGAGCATAAACACGGGATTGGCGGTACCCGCTTGCTTCATGCCCTGGATGATGCGTCCGGGTAAGGCCCCCACGTACGTGCGGCGATGGCCGCGTATCTCCGCCTCATCGCGCACCCCGCCCAGGCTGATGCGCACGAACTCTCGCCCCAAGGCGCGGGCAATCGATTTCCCCAACGAAGTCTTGCCGACTCCTGGCGGGCCGACGAAACAGAGGATCGGGCCCTTCATCTTCTCTTTCAGCTTCCGGACGGCCAGATACTCCAGAATTCGCTCTTTGACCTTTTCGAGATCGTAGTGATCGTCGTTTAAGACCTTGGCAGCGGCCTTCAGTTCAAGATTGTCTTTCGACCGCTTCGACCACGGCAGTTCGACCATCCACTCCAGATAGGTTCGCACGGTCGCGGATTCGGCAGTGTCGGGGTGCATCTTTTCAAGACGCTTGAGCTGTTTTTCGGTTTCCTTTAAGACCTTCTCGGGCATCTTGGCGTCTTTGATGCGCTTGCGGAATTCCGTGATTTCTTCCGCCCGCTCGTCGAGCTCCCCCAATTCCTTTTGAATGGCCTTCAACTGTTCCCGCAGGAAGTACTCCCGCTGGGTCTTGTCCATCTCCCCTTTGGCCTGGGCCTGGATCTTTTGCTGCATGGAGAGGACCTCGATTTCCTTCCCCAGAATGTCGCTCACCTGGCGAAGGCGCTGGATCGGGTCGGAGATCTCCAACACCGCTTGGGTGACGTCCACTTTGAGCCCGAGATTGGACGCGACCATGTCGGCCAGGCGGCCGGGCTCTTCGAGGTTTTCGATAACGACCATGAC
>CAZNBG010000253.1:0-3489 GCA_964570915.1 uncultured Nitrospira sp.
GGCGTCGGTGTACGGTGATGAAAAAGACCGCGTGGTCAAGAAGCAGGACGGTGAGTACACCTATCTCGCCTCCGATATCGCCTATCATCACGACAAGCTCCGGCGCGGCTACGATCTGCTGATCGATGTCTTCGGCGCCGATCACCATGGGTACATTCCCCGCATGCAAGCCGTGATGCAAGCGTATGGATCTCCGAAAGAACGGCTTCAAGTGGTGCTCGTCCAGTTGGTCAAGCTATTGCGGGACGGGGCTGAGGTGAAGATGTCCAAGCGGACCGGGGAATTCATTACGATGCGGGAAGTCATCGACGAAGTCGGAGCGGATGCCGCAAAGTTCTTTTTCTTAATGCGGGATTCCAAGACTCATCTCGAATTTGATCTGGAGTTGGCAAAACAGCGATCCGCCGACAATCCAGTGTATTATGTCCAGTACGCCCATGCTCGAATCTGCAGTCTCTGGCGGGTGGCCTCCGCACGGGGAATTGCCCGCCCATCCGTCGTGGAGGCGGACCTCTCGGTTTTGACGGATCCCGATGAATTGGGACTGATTAAAAAACTGTCCTCCTATCCTGAAGTCATCCAGGCTAGTGCCGTGGCCTTCGAACCACACCGTGTGACCTATTACCTCCAGCAATTGGCGGCGCTGCTCCATACATTTTATAACAAGCATCGTGTGTTGCCCGCTGCGACGGATCACGAGCCTGACGAATCGGCATCCCCCGAAGTCCTCACGCCCAAGCGGACTGCAGCGCGCCTGGTCCTGATGGGGGCTGTCCAGCAAGTCCTCAAAAATGGGCTTGACGTGCTCGGCATCTCAGCGCCTGAGCACATGTAGCAGAGACATCCTACGGAAGATGATGCGCTATCAGGTCGAACAACCGGATCCATGCTCTAAGGGCCGTATCGGTCTGCTGACCACCAATCATGCGGAGATTCAGACACCCGCGTTCATGCCGGTGGGTTCGTTGGGACCAGTCAAAGGGCTCGAGTCGGATGACCTTCAGAAATTGGGCTTCCCGTTGATTCTCAATAATGCCTATCACCTGTATTTGCGCCCTGGTCATAAAATCGTGGCTGAAATGGGAGGGCTCCATGCCTTCACCGGATGGCCGGGAGCGATTCTCACCGACAGTGGAGGATTTCAGATTTTTAGTTTAGCGAAGTTATGTGACGTAACCGACGACGGGGTCACGTTTCAGTCACACATTGACGGTTCAAGACATTTCATTACACCTGAAAAGGCGATAGAGATCGAGGAGGCGTTAGGAGCCGATATCATCATGGTGCTCGATCAGTGCGTCGCGCTTCCTACTGGTCGAGAGGTGATTCAAGAGAGTGTGCGCCGAACCAAGCTCTGGGCCGAGCGTTGTCAGGCGAGCCGACGAAGAACCGATCAGGCGCTGTTCGGTATCGTACAAGGGGGGTTGGATCCCGACTTGCGCCTCGACTCAGCCAGGGAGTTGGCGACATTGGGGTTTGACGGTTACGCGGTCGGCGGGCTCTCAGTCGGAGAAGGGAAAGCCGACATGTATGCCGTGCTCGATCTCACTGTTCCGGAGTTGCCGGAGAAAAAGCCCCGTTACCTCATGGGGGTCGGGCTCCCTGAAGACTTGGTCGAAGGCGTGGCTCGGGGTATCGATCTATTTGATTGTGTCGTCCCTTCGCGTCATGGCAGAACTGGCTCTCTGTTTACCGCGTCAGGTCGGGTGGTCATCAAGCAGGCACAATACGCCGTTGATGAACGGCCGGTGGATCCCGCTTGCGCTTGTCCGGTATGTCGTCGGTACTCGCGGGCCTATCTCCACCACTTGTTTGCCGTTAAAGAAATGTTGGGGGCACGGCTCAACACGATTCATAACTTATGGTATTTCTCCGACTTGATGCGCCGGATACGGGAGGCCCTGGTGGAAGGGAGGTTTGCCGCATTCCGCGAGGCCTTTTACCGCGATCACGATCGGCAGTCAGAGATGACGACCGGAGCAGCCAATGGCGAGCCTGAACTATACAGCGAATTGCATAGGAGCTGTCATACATAGAAGGGGATTTGTTCGATGTTGATGGAATCGATAGCATGGGCGGAAGGCACGGGCGGAGGCGGATCGGGTGCCAACGGAGGGGCGGGCGGGTTCTTGTCGCTGATCCCGTTCCTCCTGATTTTTGTCATTTTCTACTTTCTCCTGATCCGGCCTCAACAGAAGAAGCAAAAACAGCAGCAGGCGTTGTTGGACGCGTTGAAGAAAGGCGACAAGGTGGTGACGACGTCGGGAATCTGGGGGACGATTACCAACCTCGGGAAGGAGACGGTTACGTTACAAATAGCTGACAATACGAAGGTCAAGATGCAGCGAGAAAATATCGCGCGAGTGCGTGGAGAAGACGAAGACAAAGACAAAGAGAAAGACACGTAGGTCAAACGGGATAAGAGGTCGCGGACGAGATGAAAAAAGTTGGTGGGCGCTTATGGTTGTTAATATTGGTGCTCGTGGGGTCGGTCGTGGCATGTCTTCCGTCATATCAGCCCCTCTATCAAGCGTTACCTGGCTGGCTGAAGGGTGTATTGCCAAACAAGGGCATCACATTAGGTTTGGATCTGCAGGGTGGTATTCATATGGTGCTGGAGGTGGATGGGGACCGTGCCGTAGAGATCGCGGTGGACCGTTCTGTCACCGCGCTGCAGGATCTTGTGGCCGAGAAGTCTATCGCGGTCGCCTCGGTCAAGCGAACCGGTCATGACCAAATCACGATTCAACTGCAGAATCCAGACGCAAAGGCTCCTGCCCAAAAGGCCATCGACAACTTTCCCATTTTCGTCGAGAAGGAATCAGGTGGGTCGACCGCGACTGTCGTGTGGGAGCTTCGCGAAGCGGAAACCAAGCGGATCAAGGACTCGGCTATCAATCAGGCATTGGAAACCATCCGGAATCGGATCGATCAATTCGGTGTTGCGGAGCCGATCGTTCAGCGACAGGGGTTGAAGCAAATCGTTGTACAGCTGCCCGGTGTCAAGGATCCGAAACGCGCCAAGGATCTCATCAAGGAAACGGCACTGCTCGAATTCAAAATGTTGGATGAAGATATCCGGCTCGACCTGCCCGTCCGTGTTCCGAAGGACAAAGGAGTGGAAGTGCTCCAGCAGTTTGCGAGCAAAGTGCCCGAGGGGGACGAGATTTTATTCGAACGAGTGGTCGATAAGGACACCGGTTTCGAATATCACGTTCCCTATGTGGTCAAAAAGCGGGTCATGCTCACCGGCGATGTGCTGAGCGATGCGCGGGTTGCAATCGGCCAGTTCAACGATCCGTATGTGTCCATCTCCTTTGATTCCAAAGGCGGGCAGGAGTTCGAACGGATTACAGGTGAAAACGTCAAAAAACGCATGGCGGTCGTGCTTGATAACAACATCTATTCGGCGCCGGTCATTCAAGAGCGTATTTCGGGAGGACGTGCTCAGATTACCGGGACTTTTACGACGCAGGAGGCCAATGATTT
>CAZNBG010000253.1:3516-5113 GCA_964570915.1 uncultured Nitrospira sp.
GGCGCCGCTGAAAATCGTCCAGGATCTTACGGTCGGGCCGTCGCTCGGCCAGGATTCCATCGATAAGGGAGTGAGGGCGACCCTGATCGCAGGAGCCATGGTTGTGGTCTTTATGATCGTGTATTACCGCTTGTCCGGGCTGATCGCGGACTTTGCCTTGATATTGAACCTGGTCTGTCTTATGGGAGCACTGTCCGCGTTGACCGCCACGTTGACTCTACCTGGGATCGCCGGCATCGTGCTCACCATCGGAATGGGTGTCGACTCGAACGTTCTGATTTTCGAGCGCATTCGCGAGGAACTACGCGGGGGCAAGGCGGTACGATCGGCGATCGATGCGGGTTACGACAAAGCGTTACTGACGATCATCGACTCACACGTCACGACGCTGATTACCGGGGTGGCTCTGTTTCTATTTGGAACCGGCCCCATCAAAGGTTTTGCCGTGACGCTTTGTCTGGGTATTGCGATCAATCTCTTCACAGCCTTGGTCGGGACAAAAGTCATTTTTGATGTGTTGTATCAGCGGCAAAAAGTCGAAGCGCTGAGCATCTAACCATGAAGCCGTCAGCAATTAGCATTCATCAGGAAGCCCAAGGTTATCAAAAGGGAGCGCGCATGTTAGAGATTCTCGGGAAAACCAACATTGACTTCATGGGCAAGCGCAAGTTCTCCTTTCTTTTTTCGGGGGTCATGGTCATGCTCGGACTCATTGCCCTCGTTCAAATTGCACGGGGCTCGGCTAATTTGGGTATCGACTTCGCCGGGGGGACAGCCGTCCAACTCAAGTTCGAACAACCGATTCGAATCGATGAGGCCCGCAAGGCGCTACAGACGAGCGGGTTAAACGATGCGGAGTTGCAGGAATTCGGACAGGACAACAAGCTGCTGATTCGAGTGAAGGCTTCAACAACGATCGAAGAAAAGGTTGCGGAACGTGTGGTGGGAATCTTCGGCAAGGAGTTCCCGAACAACAAGTTCGTCGTGGACTCGACAACTGAGATCGGGCCGGCCATCGGGAAGAAACTTCAAGAAGATGCGCTCGTGGCCATCGTCGTGTCATTTGCGGGTATTATTCTGTACATTGCGGCACGATTCGAGCTTCGGTTTGGCGTTGCGGCGGCGCTGGCGACGTTTCATGACGTCCTGGCCGTGATCGGAGCCTTCTACATCCTGGACAAAGAGATCACCCTCTTGATCGTGACGGCACTTTTGACCCTGGCGGGATATTCCTTGACCGACACCGTCGTCGTGTTCGACCGAATCAGAGAGAATCTGAAGTTACGCCGGCGCGAAAGTGAAGAAGCGACAATCAACAGCGCCATCAATCAGGTGTTGAGCCGCACAATCGTCACGAGTTTGACGGTCGTCATTGTCCTCATTCCCCTGACCTTGGCTGGCGGAGAAGTCCTGCACGATTTTTCGCTGGCGCTCCTCTGGGGAGTAATCTTTGGTACCTATTCATCCGTATTCGTCGCGAGTCCACTCCTGCTCTTGTGGCCCGGAACCCCGGGTCGACTCTTGAAACCCAGCTGACCGAATGGTGCAATAGAACGTCGTGCCTCGCTAGTATCTGACCGTGATCCGATGTTTAATT
>CAZNBG010000254.1:0-978 GCA_964570915.1 uncultured Nitrospira sp.
CGGCGGCATTCTGAAACATGCGCCGGCGCTGGCGGCGTTGACCAACCCGACGACGAATTCCTACAAACGCATCACCCCTGGATTCGAGGCCCCCGTGCTGCTGGCCTATTCCAGTCGGAACCGGTCGGCCGGCATCCGTATTCCGATGTACTCTCCGAGTCCGAAGGCCAAGCGGATCGAAGTACGATTTCCGGACCCATCCTGCAATCCGTATTTGGCGTTTTCCGCGATGCTCATGGCGGGCCTGGATGGCATCCAAAACAAGATCAATCCCGGCGAACCGGCCGAGAAAGACCTCTATGATCTGGATCCGAAAGAGGCCGCCAGTATCCCGACGATGCCCGGAAGCTTGGATGAAGCAATCACCAGCCTGGAGGCGGATCATCAGTTTCTGCTTAAGGGAGAGGTATTTACCGAGGATCTGATCGAAGCCTGGATCGGCTATAAGCGAAACAAGGAGATTGATGCGATGCGCTTACGGCCGCATCCCTATGAGTTTTTCTTGTATTACGATGTCTAGCGGAAGGGAACTGTGAGCGGGCAGTAGGCACGTGCCGTTTGACGGTCAGCGTTTCCCGCACGCGATCTGCAACAGTGCGCGGTTGAGGCTGTGTCTCTCAATGGGTTGCCAACGGCCATTTTCAATGTAGCCGGACGCCGATCTGCCGGTGCCCATCTGGCGTGAAAATTCTATCACTTGCAGTATGCGAACCTGGAATTGCGCACAGTCGAATTCCTTATGAGTCTTGGCGGACAGGAATCGTGTCGTGTCATTCCACTTGATATCTGTGAGTTGCCAGAGGTTCGCACGAGTTCCGTCCCGGCGAATCGTCTCTGGATCGAAGTACACGGTTTCCAGACCCGCAGGCTGATACTGTTGCTCAACGGCCACCCATCCCGCAAAGGCCGGTCCAGCGCCGAGGATGAAGATGGGGATGAGAGCAAATTGGATAATGGAGACGCACCTGGTTCGTTTTT
>CAZNBG010000254.1:988-5105 GCA_964570915.1 uncultured Nitrospira sp.
GCCGTCCGGCGCGCGGAGCGCTGGCACGGAGGCTTCCCTTCGCTCGCGCCGGGCTTCGGATCGATCGGCTCCGCCTGGAACTCATCCCCCGCCCAATACAGCCGCAGCAGCGCGTCACCCTGCGGCGGGCTCTGATACACAATCTTGATCTTGTTCTTCCCCTTCTTGAGCGTCGCCTTCTGTCCATCCGCCCCCCCCAGATCCCCCCCCGCCTCACGCCCCTCGTTATCGTTGATACACAGCACTCCAGCCCGCAATGGGCGGTGGCGGGCCGAGGATGAAGATGGCGATGAGAGCAAATTGGATCATGGGGACGCACCTGGTTCGTTTTCTATGGATCAGCCGTCGAGGACGAGTGTCGATGGCATAAGGGCAAACCGTCAAAAAATCAAGCGGCAAATTTTGATGCGACCGCCCAAAGCTCCCGCCCCAGGGACCCCTTGAGCCTCATCCTGGCTTAGGGTATTCTCGCGCTCATAACCGAGGAGGGTGACCATGCCGAAGCGAGTTCGCACAGGGTTGACGCGGAGTGACATTCTCGATCGGTATGTCGAACGGTTTAAACAGCAGCTCGTGAAATTCCAGCCCTTCCTCTCGCGCAAACGCGGGTCGGTTTCGCTTGAAGATTTCGACGAAGCAGCCGAAGAGCTGATCGGTCAGGTGTTCGGTGCCGCCTCTGATGAATCGGAGGCCTACCTCCTGGCAAAAACGGGAGAGTCGGCGCTCTTACCGGAGGAAGCGCAGGAAAGCGGGACGCACAATGTCGAGCGCGAGAGTCTACAGCAGCGACGACAAGTACTGGAAAGCTGCCTCGCCGATCTCGAGTTGCGTCGCCGTGTGCAGGCGACAAGGAAGGTGAAGGGGGTAGGAGAAGCACTGGTTGCAGACTATATGTCGCATGAAGTGCGGAGCATCCATCGGGAGGCGACGATCAAGCAAGCGGGACAGATGTTACAGAAGCACAAAGTCGGCTCACTGATCGTGGACGATGGCTCCCGTTATATCGGGATCATCACCGATTCCGATGTCACTCGCAAAGCGGTCGCCAAAGGGCTCGATCCCAACAGCACAACCGTTGCCACCTGCATGAGTCGGTCGATCGTGACAATCGAAGAAGATGAATCATTAGCGGACGCCATGTCGCTGATGAAGAAGCAGGGCATCCGGCATCTCCCCGTGACTGCCGACGCCACCATCATCGGCGTACTCTCCGTCTCAGATCTCCTGCGTGCCTTGGAAGCGCAGATATCGCCCTAACATCATGTCCTGCCACCACACCGCATGGCGGCAGGGATAGCAATCCGCCGGCGAATGGGCTGCGGCTCACCCGTAGCGAAAGAAAGATCCCCGTTCAGTTCCCATGATCGGGTACACTGCAACCACCCATCATGCCGCCGATCATGCTGCTCAGCTGCGAATCTCTTGGGAAGAGCTTCGGTATCAAACCGTTGTTGACTGATCTGTCGCTCGGACTGTGCGAAGGGGACCATGTTGGACTGATCGGCCCCAACGGTTCCGGAAAATCCACGTTACTCAAGATCCTAGCCGGTCTCGAAGAGCCGGATAGCGGCACCCGGTCCGGGCGGGGGCAGATCCGCATCGGCTATGTTCCACAAGAGCCCTCATTTGCCGAACAGCACTCCGTCGAGGACGCGCTTGCCCAAGTCCTTCTCGACGAGGGACTGGATCCACATGAGCACGGCGGGCGAATCGCCAAAGCGCTCAGCCTCGGAGGATTTGTCCGGGCCGATCAGGCGGTCTCGACACTTTCGGGAGGATGGAAAAAGCGGCTGGCGATTGCGTGTTCACTGATGTTGGAACCCGACGTGCTGCTCATGGACGAGCCGACTAATCATCTGGATCTCGATGGCATTCTTTGGCTCGAAGACCTCCTGAAATCCGAACCCCACGCCTTCATCGTCATCAGTCACGATCGGCGGTTTCTGGAATCGGTGACCACGCGACTCTGGGAATTGAACCGGAAATATGCCAATGGCCTCTTTCAGGCGAACGGGCGGTACAGCGAGTTCCTCGAGCAGCGCGACATGGCCTTACAGGCGCAGGCCGACTATCAGGCGTCATTGGCGAATCGCGTCCGGCGCGAAGTGGAATGGCTCAGGCGTGGTCCCAAAGCCCGCACGACCAAGGCCAAAGCCAGGATTGACTCGGCGGGACGACTCATCGACGAGCTGCAGGATATCGAGTCGCGGCAGGGGAATGCGTCGGCTGGAATCGACTTCACGGCTTCCGGTCGAAAGTCGAAACAACTATTGGTTGCCAAAGAGATTGGAAAATCGCTCGGCGGCAAGCCCATCGTGACTGGCCTCGACCTCATGATCGGCCCAGGCGAGCGGATCGGTCTCCTCGGTCCCAATGGCGGCGGCAAGACCACTCTCCTCAAACTCTTGGCGGGCACGTTGCCGACCGATAGCGGAACCATCACCCGTGCCGATCGGCTACGCGTCGTGACGTTCGAACAACATCGCGAGTCGTTGGATCAGCAGGCCACGTTGCGGCGTGCTCTCGCTCCCGCCGGTGGCGATGCGGTCGTGTATCAGGAGCGGTCCGTGCATCTGGTCTCATGGGCCAAGCGTTTTCTTTTTAGGCCGGAGCAACTGGATTTGCCGGTCTCCCGTCTGTCCGGAGGAGAGCAGGCCCGGTTGCTGATCGCACGGCTGATGCTCCAGCCGGCAGATCTCTTGATCCTTGACGAACCCACAAACGACTTGGATATTCCGACGCTTGACGTGCTGGAAGACAGCTTGCTGGAGTTCGTTGGCGCACTCGTTCTGGTCACGCACGACCGGTGGCTGCTGGACCGAGTCTCCACCAGACTGCTCGCACTGGATGGGACGGGCGGCGCCGAGTGGTTCGCCGACTATGCTCAATGGGAATCGGCGCAAACGAGAAAGTCGAAGGAGGAACGAAAATCTCAGATTGCAAAGGAAAGCCCTGCACCGGCAGGACCCCCCAGACGGAAAGGCCTGTCATACAAAGAACAACAAGAATGGGATCAGATCGAAGTCACGATTCAAAAAGCTGAAGAACGGGTAGGTGCGTGCCAAGTTGCGGCCAATGATCCTTCCATTGCTTCCTCCGCCCCTGATTTGCAAGAATGCTATGCCACACTCCACGCTGCGCAAGCCGACGTCGAGCGTCTCTACGCCCGCTGGGCCGAACTAGACGAGAAACGCTCCCAGGCGATCGGTAGCACGCAGTAAATTGCTGGCCAGAAATAGACTCCTGACTCTCATGCTGCCCACCGGTCCTGACTTGTCGTGTAGCGAGTATTTCATTCCAGTCGGCCGCTTCTCTACAGTTCTGCCCGTTTGTATCCGATAAAGAAGCACGAGAGCCTGAATCGGCGCATAACCGAAAGGACCCTCCACCATGCCATCGGCGAGCGAACTGGTCCAGTCCTGCACCACGGTCTTCACGCTGCCGGAGCTCTACTCTCGCGTGCGGGATGTGGCGGACGATCCAGACTCAACCATGGACGATCTCGCCGATGTCCTCAAATTGGATCCGGCCATCTCGGCCAGAGTGCTCCGCATCGTCAACAGCCCCCTGTACGGGTTTCCTAAACAAATCGACACCATCACTCGCGCCGTGACGCTCCTCGGCGTGCAGGCAATCAACGACCTCATCACTGCGACCACCGTCGGCCGAACCTTCTCCGGGATGACGGTTCAGCTCATGGACGTCCCTGTATTCTGGCGCAAAAGCATGTTCTGTGCCCTGGTTGCCGGAAAGCTCGCTAAATCCTGTAATATCGCCGACAGTGAGCGCTTCTTCATCGAAGGCTTGCTGCGCGACATTGGCCATCTTGTTCTCTATCAGGCTGTACCGCAACGGGCCCAGTCGGCTCTCATTGAAGCAGGGTACCTTGAAACCTCTCTTGCCGAAGTGGAGCAGTCCAACATTGGGTGCGACTTCGCTGAAGTGGGGGCGGAACTCATCCGATCGTGGGGCATGCCCATGCAGATTGAACAGGCCATCCGCTGCCAGTTGAGTCCGAACGATGCCGGTGAATTCATACTTGGCGCTTCTATCGTCCATCTTCCCGGTGACGTCACCGTACTCTGGGAACCGGCACCCCGCCGGCGCCTTTCCCTGC
>CAZNBG010000255.1:0-5089 GCA_964570915.1 uncultured Nitrospira sp.
CCCCACTCTTGTTCCGTCGGAATATACCCAATGGCGCCCTGGCCAATTTTGGTTCCGGCGTCGAATATGGTACTTCTTTCAAATCCTCCGTAGGGCGCATGATGTTTGCGCCCGACGCGGACGTTCCAGACCTGCCCACCTGGATTGACCTGTTCAATGAGCTGCGTAATTTTGACGTCGTAGAACTGTGGGTACCCGCCATAGGGCTTGGTTTCCACGTTGTTCCACCACATATATTCCTGCCCTTTGGAGAAGAGCCAGGTTGACTTGTCAGCCATGCTACAGGTCTGGCAGGCCAAACATCGATTGATGTTGAACACAAAGGTAAACTGCCACTTTGGATGCCGTTCCTCATAGGGATACAGCATCTTTCGTCCCAGCTGCCAATTATAGACTTCAGGCATGTCACTCTCCTTTCAGTTGGGGAGGAGCACCGGCCGAGGAACTCGCGGATAAACTGCAACGCCTTCAGTTGCTATGCCTCTTCGGCTCCAGGCGTACTGCAGTGTTCCCGTCTCGCCCTGACAGGTCTCGGTGCTTACACTTTGATCTTGATATGTTCACCCTTAAGCCACTTAATCATGAACTCATTTTCCTGACCCGGCGTGAAGCCGGTCCGGACCGGTTCCCATGGACCACGGGCACCGATACCGCCGTCTTCCGCCTTGGTGATCCGAATGAGACATTCCTTCGGTACGGTATTGACCGCATGGTGGTCGATTTCGAACCCCCATTTAAACTTGAGCCCGTTTGCACTTTTCCCAGGGAGCGAATCGGTTTGATGCATGGGCATGAGCCAGCTGCGTGTAAATGACTGTTGTGCACCATACCGGAAGTTCGACTGATAGCCCGTATCGATCGCAATGGCCCGTCCATCCGGTCTCGTCTCATGTCCCTTCACCGACTTGGCAGTCGACACATACGGAGCATGCTTCGACATCGTGACATGGTACGGATAAGCCGGGTTGTACTTGGCGCGAATCATCAACCGCGCGACTTTGTAATAAGGATCGCTTGGCTTCCATCCGCGGTAGGGGCGGTCCACCGGGTTCCCATCGATATACACATAGTCCCCGTCGTTGATGCCGCGATCTTTGGCCGCTTGAGGATTGATGTGTAGCTGGTGTTCCCCGACGCCTGGCGTCCGTTTATCCATGCGGTAGGGGTCACCGAAGTTGGACTCGTAAATCTGCACCCAGTCGTTCACCGACCACTGACTGTGAACTCGGTGACGAGTTTTCGGCGTGACGCAGTAGAACTGATACCCCTTCTCCCACAGGGGGTTGGTGTGGCGCTTGATTTCCGACCACGGGAGCTTGATGTTTCTGATCATTTTATCGTCGTGGTGCTGTGCCGTGACAGGGATACCATAGTCGTCCGGACGAACATATGGGTTTGTGGTGAAGATGGCATTCGGTAAGTACGGCGTAGCCTCCGGCCCTTCACGATGGGAGATAAAGTTTTCGCCGTACTCGATCGCTTCCGGTTCTACACGATAGCTCTCGATGCGCCCTGATCTGGTCCACATCGGCTTCGACTCATTCGTCTCCTCCCAGAGCGGATGCCGCGGATAGGTCCGGACCATCACCATCCAGCCCTTTTCTGACTTCAACAGCACATCGGCACTATATCCATAGAAGGTGCTGGACGCGTCAAGGAGACGTTGTGCGTAGACGTCCACTCGATTGTCATAGACAAAGTGGAAGACGTCTCGCATCCGTTTCTCGCCCGTGATCTCGGCGAGTCTTGCCGCCACCCCCGCGAACGTATCCGCATCATTCCGCGTGTCGTACAGCGGCCTGATCCCGCCCTTCCAGATCTGTACCCAAGGATTCGACACGGTCGCGGTCATTTCCGGATAGGTGAATTCCATCCAAGAGTTCACGGCAAAGGCGATATCAGCATGGTTGACGTCTGACGTCATCTCGATATCCTGCGTGATGAGACATTCGATGTTGGGATCGACGTTCCGCACCATATCGTAATGATGCTTGGCGTTATTCAAAATGTTGACGTTGACGACCCACCGCAACTTGCTGGGGGTCGGCATATGGGTCTTTCCAGTAAACACCTTGCGGCCATACTTTGGGGTATTGACGATCAAGGCCGTATCCCCGTGATTCCAGTACCCAGGCTCTTCGCCATAGTAGTAGTTCTTGTACTTAATTTCCTTCCCATGGGCATTGGGGTCCAGATTGATCTGCCAGGGGTCTTCCGATAAATGTACGCCGCCGCCGGAACCCGACCAGGGCGTCGCATTCCAAATTCCCACTTTGTAGTTGCCCGACCAGGTATGGCAGCCGGCGCCGAACTTACCGATATTGCCGGTCAAGGTCAGGACCAGGGCGGCGGGCCGTCCATTTGACGTCATGGTGAAATAGGGGCAGACCCCTTCGCCGTTGTGGATTGCAGCCGGTTTAATCGTGCCCGAGTCGCGCGCCCAACGGACCAGAAGATCCTTGGGAGATCGGGTGATCTGATGCGTGGTATCGAGATCGTAGTCTTGGAAGTGGATCTGATACATCTGAAAGATGGGCTGCGCGTCGATTTCGCGTCCGTTCAACAGCTTGACTCGATAAGTACCTGTCAAAGCCGGATTAATCCCGCTCTGATCGAAATGCCAGCCGACCTGTTCACGATGGAGCGGGACGGCCTGCTTCTTAGCCATGTCCCACACCATGAAACCGCCTAACCGTTCGATGTACTCCGGTTTCAAGGCTTGAATCCGGCCGGAATAACTGTGAGAGAAATCAGGGAACTTGTAGTTCGGGACAACATCCCGTGGATCCAGGTACTGGAGGGTATCCGTGCGGACCAACAGGGGCATATCCGTGAACTGCCTGAGATAGTCGACGTCATGCATGTTCTCCTCGATAATGATCTTGCAGGCCCCGAGGAAGAAGGCCCCGTCCGATTGCGGACGGATGGGAATCCAGTAGTCGGCTCGCTGGGCCGTCGGATTGTACTCCGGAGTGATCACCGCGAGGCGCGCCCCGCGCTCGATCGATTCGAGTTTCCAGTGCGCTTCGGGCATTTTGTTCTCGACGAAATTCTTGCCCCAGCTCGTGTTGAACTTCGTGAAGCGCATATCGCTCAAATCGACGTCGCAATTTTGCGTGCCGTTCCAAAATGGCTGTGAGGGATCTTGGTCCCCATGCCAGGTGTAGTTGTTCCAATACCGACCGCCTTGCGCCTGGTCCGGACCGACCTTGCGTATCCACGCATCCAACAGCGGCACCACGCTGTTGTTGAAACGAGTATTGGAGTGCTTGCCGATGAATCCGAGAATGGGCATCCCTGCCCGATGCTTGAAGCAGCGCACACCCGCGCCCTTCATCATCTCGATCATCTCAGGGGCATAACCTTGCTCGCGAAGACGCCGCGCCCCGGCTTCACCGCTGTATCGTGTGGAAATGACGACCATGGCCTTCGCCACGTAGGTAAATGCCGTATCCCAGGAAACCCGGAGCATATCGTCCAAGAAGCGGCTGTCGAACTTATACTTGCGCTTGGTTTCAGAGGTGAGTTCTGGTGAGCCGTCATCCATCCACTGTTTCCAGCCTTTTCGCATCACGGGGCCCTTCAAGCGATACGGCCCATAGACCCGACGGTGGAAGGTGAACCCTTTCAAACACATGCGTGGATTATGGGCAAACGTTCCTCGGTTACCGTACAAGTCCTCATAGGTTTGGTGGTCATAGTTCTGTTCGACGCGCATCACGACGCCATTGCGAACAAACGCTCTGATCCGGCACGCGTGGGTATCATTCGGGGAGCAGACCCATGTAAACGACGAATCGTACCGATATTGGTCGTGATAGACCCGCTCCCACGACCGATCCGGATACTCCCCCAATGGGTTGCCGACCTCGATCACCGGCTGGAGTGCCGTCAATGCCAGAACTTTGTCTGCGACGGCTATCGCAGCGATCGTGCCGGCAGAAGCTTTCATAAATTGCCTACGTGAGACAAACATATGATGAACCTCCCGGTTACATGAAAAACAGCAATGCTGCTTTTCGTGATTGACTTAATTCCATTTCCATTAGCTTATGGTGTACGTCTAACAAGCAAGTTCCATTCATGCCGCGACAGTTTGGATATTTTCTAAAATCTGGACCACCTGGTTAGTTCGATCAGACACAATCACAGAATACACAGCGCAGTAACACGCACGTTTCAACGGAGATGGACTTTAACGGAAGAGTGGTGGGAGGAGGGAGCGAAATGTTACTGGTTGTACGTGCAGAAACTACTAGCTTCGACCATGACGATGACCAGGTTTCAGCAGACCGGCTACAGTGTAGTGCAAGAAGGGAACGGGGGTATTACCTGCTCTCTGAAGTCGTCCCACTGACAGCGTGTATCACTTTAACAGTGGGACAACTTCAGGATGGCTACACCGCACACGCAGGCTGAACTGGACGAATGGAATAGCAAACTACCAGCACGCGGACCAAGCTCCCCTGAAAGCGCAGCAAAGCTCAACAAGTACCTGGCTGCCATCGACCCGTCGCGCACCGACATCACTGCCCGGTCGGATTTACAAGATTTGGAAGAAGGGCGGGTTGTGCCAAAACGAGAGCCTACACATCTGCCTCAATAAGTGAGTGCCGGATATTTGCCGAGGCAGGTCGGGTTTTCTGCCTGCATGACCATGAAGTGCGCCACGTCGGAACGGGAAATGGCGCCCACCTTCATTCCTTCCGCAAGTTCATCGAGAACACGATAGTGCCCCGTCATGTTGCCGTTGGTTAACCGTCCGGGACGCACGATCTCCCAACGTGGATATCCACCCGCGATCACGCGCTCCTGCGCGCCCTTATCCTGATACACTTTCTTGAGGAGCAATGTGAAAAGGAGCTTCATGGGAAGCGAGTTGTAGTTCCAACTTTCGCCAGCGCCAAAACCGGTCAGCACGAGAAGCGTGGGCGAAGAGCCTGAGTCCTGAATCACTTGTAAGAGGATGCGCGCAGAGTCGGAGAACATCGTGGTAGCCAAGGGGCTTTTCACACCAAGTGTGACGAGGACGGCGTCAGCCCCTGTCACCGCAGCTTTGACATCGCGTGAATTGGTCGCACTCCCCTCC
>CAZNBG010000256.1:0-1417 GCA_964570915.1 uncultured Nitrospira sp.
GGTGTGGCGTATGCATCAGCATCTCGGCTTCGATTTCGTCCGCTAGTAATAACGGGCTCCCTACTATAGAGGCTGTCCTGCTTGTCGCTCTGGTGATCGGCCTTCCCGGATGTGTAGGCCCCTGGCGAGATACCTATCTCAAAAAAGGGGTCGGAAGGCTAACACAAGAGGAAATACGTGACCGACTAGGTCCCCCACACACGGCCAAGACTCCAGCCCTCGGCGGAGATAGCCTCTGGACCTATCGGTTCGCGCTTAGCGAGCAGGATCTCACCACGTGGAATCCCACGTTCATCGCGGATGCTTCCCAGTCGGTCACGAGCCTGATGGGCAAAGGAGGAACAGATGCTGTCAAACCGACATTGTATTGCTACCGATACACGCTGACGTTCTCCGAAGAGAAGGTTCTCAAGCAATGGAAGCGCGAAGAATGTGTTCCGGGTACCCGCGAAACGCTGACGACGAAGTAGAGGATGACCGTGCCCAAAAGCGAGTGGATTTCGATCGACAGCTCCTTTGCATTGGATGGGTTGAAGTCGCTGATCCTCTTGCTGTTCCTCGTCATCGTCAGAACGCTGATCGTGCGGTGGATCGCCCACAACCCGACGCTTTCGATGGAATCCAAACGGCGCTGGGTGGTGACGACCAGGAACTCGGTCGTGTTCACGTTCCTCATCGGCCTGGTGATTATCTGGGCTCACGAACTGCAGGCCTTTGCCGTCTCAATCATTGCCTTGGCGGCCGCATTAGTCTTGGCGACCAAGGAGTTACTCCTCTGTTGGAGCGGGGCGGCGCTTCGAGTCGGCGGAAAGGTCTATGGTGTCGGTGATCGGATCCAAATCGCCGGCCACCGCGGAGTGGTCCTCGACCACGACGTGTTTGCGACGAAGCTCTTGGAGATCGGCCCCGGGCAATCGGCCCATTTGTATACGGGCCGCGTGACCGTCTTCCCCAACAGCCTGTTGTTCACCAATCCATTGATCAAAGAGAACCCGCAACAGGAGTACGGCCTTTATACGCTGACGGTGCCGATCAAGAGCGACGGCGATTGGCAACGAGCGGAACGGACCCTGCTGGAAGCGGCCAAACACGAATGCGCGCCATTTATGGATGAAGCCGTGCGGCAGATGAAATTGTTGGAACAGACCAACCTGTTGGAAGCACCTTCGCACGAACCACGCATCACAGACCAATTACCGGAATTCGGCAAGATTCATCTTGTGCTCCGATTCCCGGCTCCGGATCGAGGGCGATCGCGTATCGAACAAGCGATTCTGCATCGTTATCTCCTCCAGATAAACGTTCAGGAACCGTTACACCACACCTAAAAAAAGAGGGCCATCGCGAGATGGCCCTCCGATTACCCTCATCGTGAACGTCGGGAAGAATTGGTGCAAGACGAAGAAGCCGGATTGCG
>CAZNBG010000256.1:1427-5083 GCA_964570915.1 uncultured Nitrospira sp.
TCCCTCAGGTGGCATCGTGCAATCAGAGGTGGGAGTTACTTCGGAAATGATTTCGGCGCCTTCACGTGCTGCCAGCCTTCCCCGTTGAGTGTGTGGAGAAATTCCACTAGATCGTGCTTTTCCTGCTCCGTCAGCTCGAGCGGAATAATGAGGTTGTCCTGATGGGGATTCTTGACACCACCCTTGTTGTAGAAATCGACAACTTCTTTAAGCGTCTTGAAGCGTCCGTCGTGCATGTACGGAGCGCTTCGAGCGATCTCTCGTAAGGTCGGGGTCTTAAATGCGCCAAGTTCCTCAGGATTCTGAGTGACCATGTAACGGCCAAGATCGACTGTATTGTTGTCCCATCCGATGCCGAGGTTGTGAAATTTTTCGTCGGTGAAATTGAACCCGGAGTGGCACTTTGTACAACGGGCCTTTTCACGGAACAGGATGAGGCCTCTCTGAGCGGCTTCTGGGATGGCCCCTGTTTCCCCTCCCTGATCGAACCGGTCCGCCGGGCTGTTCCCGGACAGCACGGTACGCTGGAAACTGGCAATGGCCATGCCCACTCTCTCCGTCGTGATGGTGTCATCGCCGAAGACTTGCTTGAAGAGCTTCCGATAGCCTGGAATTTTCATCATCTTCGCGTTCATCACATCGTAGTTGGCAAAACCGTGCTCGATCGGATTTGTAAAGGGACCGACCGATTGAGCTTCCAAAGTCGCAGCCCGGCCATCCCAAAATTGCCCGCTGCTGAATACTCGGTTGAAGGATGCTGGTGCGCTACGACCACCCTTCTGGTGTCGGATGCCGGTGGAGACCTGCTTGCCATCCGTGAACGCCAATTTTGCGATATGACAATTCGCGCAGGCAATGGTGTTGTCCTGCGATAACCGCTTGTCAAAAAACAGCAACCGGCCTAGCTCGACCTTCTCCTTCGTCAACGGATTATCGGCCGGAATGACCACAGCAGTCTCTTCGAGACCGAAGGGAATCTTGAGCTTATACTCCTCCGCTTGTGCTGCACAGAAAGGGAATCCCAGCAGCAATCCCAACACCATACACGCGCGCACAGGTATCGAATTCGTCAGTGTCCGCCTCTTCATCTTCGTCTCCTCCCCTCTACAGGCTATATCTTTGACTCTTGACTCCCTCCGCGAACTCGCTGCTTCTCTATCCTTTCCCAAGCGGATCGACCGTATGTGAGGACTGCCCTTGCCCTTAGTTACTCCAGCAGACTTCGAAGCATCCATGCCGTCTTCTCATGCACCTGCATGCGCTGAGTCAGCAGATCAATCGTCACCTGATCTGAGGCTTTTTCAGCCGTGATAAAGACGTTCCGCAACGTTCGTACCAACGCCTCCTGCCCTTCGACCAGTTGGTGGATCATGTCTTCAGCCTTGGGGACATCGGTGGCTTCGGGGATAGAGGAAAGCTTCGAGAATTGAGCGTAACTTCCCGGAGCCGGGTGTCCAAGCGCCCTAATGCGCTCCGCAACCAGATCCACCGCCAGTGCCAGTTCGTTGTACTGTTGCTCGAACATGAGATGCAGCGTCTGGAACATTGGCCCGGTTACATTCCAATGGAAGTTATGCGTTTTGAGATAGAGCGTATAGGTATCCGCCAGCACTTTCGCCAGCCCTTGAGCGATTACTTTCCGCTGAGTCGGGTCGATCCCGAGATCGATCTGGTAGCCATTCCCGGCACTTCTCTTAGCGATGTTTGCGGATTTTTTCATGATTTCCTTCCCCCGGCAGGGCCGACTTCGCGGATGCCGGCACGGCTATGGGTGGTTGTCATATCACGACTTAAGCCATCGACTCAATCCGCAGCCGATCACCTGTCGGTGGCAACGCCGTCGGATGCGTTCGACTCAGGCCGTGACGGCCATCACTCCGACGTTCAATACAACTCTTCCGTTTCACGACACCCTCTCTGGTTTGAATTGGCCGCGAGCTCATTCCCGCTTGTGTAAGTGCAAAATATCCGACCCGTAACCATAAGTCCAATTGATATTCTATAAATCGAAGATTAAAGTATCTTATGCATGGAACGGGCTGAAAATGACCCTGACTGAATTGCAGTACATCGTTGCCGTGGCGCAGGAGCGTCATTTCGGACGTGCCGCCGAGCGTGTTTTTGTGACTCAACCGGCTCTGAGCCTCGCGATCAAGAAGCTGGAGGAAGAATTAGGTGCGACGATTTTCGAGCGGCGCCGGGACCGCATTCAACTGACATCGCTTGGAGAGCAAATCGTCCACCAGGCCCAGCGAGTCCTGGAAGAAGTGGAGCGAATCAAGATTCTGGCGGCGCAAGGCAAAGATCAATTGAACGGACTGTTGCGGTTCGGTGTGATCGCGACCGTCGGACCCTATATTCTTCCGGATTTGGTTCCATTGCTGAATGCTCGCGCCCCGAAGATGCCGCTCGAACTGGAAGAAAACCTGACACAGAACTTGGCCGGGATGCTGAAGAGTGGAAAACTGGATGTCATCATGATCGCTCTCCCCTTTGAGGAGCCAGGGATTCTCACGACCGCTTTGTATGACGAACCGTTCAAGCTTTTGGTCCCGGTTGGACACCCTTGGCAGAAAAAGAAACTACTCGATTCCCGCCAACTGAGTACCGAGAAGGTTCTCCTACCCCATGCAGGACATTGTTTCCGGCAACAAGTCCTGGACGCTTGTCCCGAACTCAGTCGGTCCGATACCGAAGGGTGGCAGGGGAACTCCCTGGAGACCATCCGACAAATGGTGGCCTCAGGACTCGGTATCACCGTGTTGCCCTGCAGCGCCTTGACGCCCAAATACGACAACAAACGTTTACTGGCGATCAAGCTGGCGGACCCAGTACCCGGTCGTCGAATCGGACTCGCTTGGCGACGCGGCTTCACGAGGCCCCAAGTCATTCAGGTCATTCGGGACGCCGTTCATGAACTTCAGGTGCCGGGGCTACGCATGATTGCAGGCTGACAAAGCCGCCTATCATGAAACCTCGACGCGCCACGCTTGTTGCCTCCGATGGCTTTTGCTAGGATGCACCGACTCAGTGGAGCAATCGCGGGATGAAGATCGCGACGTTCAACGTCAATTCATTGCGTAGACGCTTATCGACCGTGCTCGAATGGCTCGATCGGTATAAACCAGATGTCCTGTGCCTTCAGGAAACCAAAGTCCAGGACAGCGAGTTTCCTTTGCTCGCCCTCGCACCCAGCGGATATGAGATCACGTTTCGGGGAATGAAGGCGTACAACGGTGTGGCGGTCCTTAGCCGAAAAAAACCGGAAGCTATCTCTTATGGATTCGACGATGGAGGAGACCTAGATGACGCACGCTTGCTGAGCGTCACTATCGACGGAATTCCCATCGTCAACACCTACGTGCCGCAAGGGTTCGAAATCGATTCGCCGAAGTATGCCTACCAATTGGCCTGGTACGAGCGACTACGGAACCACTTCGACAAACATCTATCACCGCGGGTGCCGGCTATTTGGTGTGGGGATATGAATGTAGCTCCGCGGCCTCTGGACGTTCATAGCCCGGAGAAGCACTTGAACCATGTCTGCTATCATGAAGCCGCGCGTAAAGCCTAGGAACAGACGGTAGCTTGGGGCTTCCAAGACTTGTTTGTGAGACTCTATCCGACCCGTCAACGTTATACGTTCTGGGACTACC
>CAZNBG010000257.1:0-5080 GCA_964570915.1 uncultured Nitrospira sp.
GACCGAATCAGATTGCCGGCATCATCGCTCTGTGAAAACAAGAGCTGCTTCACATAGGCCGCCACTACCTTGACAACCGCGTCGAAGATCTCCTGGTCGGTGGCCGACCCGATGAAGATGCGAAAATCCGGCGGGAGGCGGAGTTCATCCGGGATCCGAAAATCGCTGCCGGTAAAAAGAATTTTGTAAGGGAGTTGATCAAATTGCTGCGCGATCACCCCGCTTCCGTCGTCCTCCCGCATGACCCGCGCGATATGGCGGATGGCTTCCGCTTTCTGCCCGGGTCGCCAGCCAAAGTTTCGACCGGTAAATGTTCCCACAATGAGATCTTCGAGCGTCGAAAATTCTCCGTCAAAGTGAAAGAGCGTTCCGCCCGGTCTGTCCAATGAGGCATTCACCAACGGCGGTGAGTTTCTGGGAGCAGTTCGCTTTCCGTCTCCGCGGTCCGGTATCGGGCTTCGTACAGCGAAGTCCGTGTAGGTCCGCATGCCTCCGCCTGGTGTGCCGACGAATTCGTCGACGAGATGACAGGCGCGACAATTCATCGAGAGCCCGGCGAATGGCCCTGGGAGTCCTACCCCTGGCCCAGTCGTTTCCGTAAGCTTCATGACAGGGTCACCGGCGGGAAGAGGATCGTTCACGTGACCACCGGAGTCGAGATAAGATTTAAAGAACTGTGCCCATCGGTTGTCCCCAATCAACCGTCTCCCGTCTGAAGTCTCGGCACCCCGCGTGCCATCGCCGAATATCGTCGGTCACGCTGCACCGCCGTTATTGTTTCCGCCCATTCCGCACCCCGCAAGGATCACGGCGCCGAGTGCAATGACTGACCCCGTGAGACGTTGACGATGCTGCCGATCATCATTTCGACGGGCAAACATAGTGGTACCTCCAAATTTCAAGTGTTCAAATCTCCAGGGTAATGTCCGCTGTTGCTAGCAGGAGATCAAAATGCCTCTACCTGACAAAGATTTCTCCAGAAGCGTCAATGTCGCTACGAGGTCAGGGTCGAATTGGGTTCCAGAAGAAACACGGAGAATCCTCAGCGCAATGTGGTTGCGCAGGCCTCGATCCGGCACATTGGGAATCTGAATCGCCTCGAACGCGTCGGCCACGGCCAGAATTCTGGCTCCGAGCGGAATGAACGTCCCTCTAAGACCGTAGGGGTACCCCGAACCATCCCACCATTCATGGTGATGTGCGATGAGGACCGACGCGTCGCGCAGAAACGCGAAGGGCTCCAAGAGGTTGGCTCCGAGGCGGGAATGATTCTGAATGGCCACGTACGATTCAGGATCGAGCATTTCCCCACCCCGCCGAAGCTCAGCCGGCAGCATCAGGAGTCCGATGTCATGGAGCAAGGCGGCAAGCTCAAGCTCATGCAATGCCGAGCTGTCCAGCCCCAACGCCTGTCCTATCAGGCCGGCGATGGCAGTGGTGCGGGTGCTGTGACCGGCCTGCCAGGGCAGGGTGCGGTCAAGCTCTTTGCTCACTTGGCGCACCAGGATGCTGACCACGTCGCGACGGGAGGCCGCCGGAAGCCGGAGACGATCGATTTTGCCGAGCATCCCTTGAATGGTCAGGACTGCTGACTCGATGTGGTCTAACGCATCTGTGCGCATGTGATTCCTCACGACAATGAAAAAGCCCAGGACCATCGCTGTGATCCTGGGCTCTGGGTGTCAACCTCTGGCCGCTGGGAAGTTCTGAAGGAGTGTCGTGTGCTATCCTGAATCCGGTGCCCGTTTCCCTCCCATCAGCGGCTGCCCCAATATCCACATTTCATACAGCGGCACGGCTAGCATGACCAGAAAGCTCACCGTCATGAGCGTGTCTCCGGCCAGCATTGTGAACACGAAGAGGGGGGACACATAGGTGATGAGCCAGGGTGAAAGGAGATCCAACATCACACCGCCGAAACCGCCCCAGGTGATGGCGGCCTTTAACCCGTGGCCGACGCCAGTGAGGTAGAGAACGTGGATCAGAATCATGAACACCACCGGCATCGTAAAGAGATGGAAATGGGTGATCTCAGCCAATTCCCGAAACGACATGGGTTCGCCGAAGGTCGCATCGGACCCTCGGTAGTGATCGGCAATGCCCTGTGGCGATAAGCTGGTCATGCTGTGAGCCCAGAAGAACGAAAATGTAAATCCGATCAACATCAACAGAAGAAACAGCGTATAGAGCAACCGAATATGGCGATCCGAATCGCGCAGCTTGAATTTCTGATTGAAGTTTCGCATGTGGGACGCTGGGTCCGCTTCAGCTAGTTTCCAAAGATGGAGGGGAGGAGTCCCTTGTCCTTTTTCGCGGCCAGCGTATCGCTGCCGAGCCCGGCCGGTTTCAAATAGAACTCATCGACCAACACCAAGACGCGTTTGATTCCGGCGCTCATGGAACGGACCGACATCGTGGGGCCGGAAATATTGATGATGTCTTTGTTGAGACGCACGGGATCATTGACCGTCTTGCCCTCGTATTGAGCATTGAATCGTTTCTGGCGGATTTCGCTCCCGCGCGATTCGCGGAAGATCAACAACTCGATGTCCGACACCTGGCCTTTGCTGTCGATACCGACCATGTAGGTCATGGGCTTGTGCTTGCCGATGGTATTCTGGACCAATGCATATCCATCGACCTGCGTGCCGGTTTCTCCGATGTAGACATCGAAGGACTCTTCCGGAAATTTCCACCCGATGCGCTCTTCGATGAGTCTTTTCTTTTCAGGGCTGAGCTTGAGGACGTCTTTGCGAATCCGCTCGGACTTCGGGAGCATGATCTTGAGGCTGTCTTCTTCCTGCAGATAAACTTCGGCCATGTTCATTTCTTGGTCAGTTAAGTATCGTTTCAGGTCGGTGTCCCAAATGCGTTCGGCTCCGATCGATGGAGTCGGGAACATGAACAGGGCGATGAGTAGGCAGAAAATATTTATAATCATGGTGTAGGCGTGCATCCATTTTCTTTGAGGCGGGCATTCAATTTCCCGGTGACCTCTTCCATCACTTCTTCCGACGGCTCCACCGACCACCATTTCGTGGCCTGTTGGGATACGCCTCCTCTGGCATGCCAGCGTTGCCTCGTTTCTAGGACGCTGACCGAGGACACGTCATTATCCTTCTTGACGGCAACGGTCAGTCGGGCACGTTCGCGGTTCCCGAATCCTTCTCGGGCAAAAATTCCATAGGTGCGTGTCTTGCCCTCCATCTCAAGCCATGCGGTCTCGATCGTTCCGCTGTTCTTGTCTTCCGAGGTGATGGAGTAGCCTTTCATCGTTTCCACGGCAGCTTCCCACACCGTGTCGTACGAGCAGACAAAGTAGGTATCCCGGCTACCGCTGAACGAGGCGCAGGCCGTCAGTATGATGAGCGGGAGGGTCAAAACGAAACGCGGTAACCGTTTCCTCTGTTTCATGTGTATCACCAGCGGGGGGGCTTCTCCTGGAGAAGCCCCCCCGCTTACCTCCTAGAAATAGGTCGCCGCTGACATGACAAAGGCGCTGTCGTGAATCCGTTGCCCGGAATTCGGGTTGAACGCCATGGGCATGTACTGATAACTCATTTTGATGACGGCATCCTCGACCGGACGATAGTTCAAGCCGAAAGAGATCTGTTCCAATTCGCCGGCGTTTTCTCCCTTGTTATCCAAGTTCAAATTGACCCGGTCATATCGAACCACTGCCGTGAACGTCGACCCTTCGCCAAACCGTTTGGGCGAAAGTCTTGTCAAGAAGGACGGCATGAAGTGGTAATTGCCTTGAACGTAGAAGCCTTGGAGCCGTTGTGGAGGTGTCGCCGATGGGTTGAGGGTGTTGACCCCAAGGAGTAAGGTTCCTGGTGAAAACCCAAACGTGCTTCCCGTAATCGCGCGTGAGTTTCCCCTCGCATAGGCCCAAGCCGCTTCTCCGATGAGTTCAAACGGTCCCTTTTGAAGTGTCCAGTCTACGGCAAAGATGCTGAGAGGGTTGTAACTTGAAGGAGATGAATTCCCGAAGTATCCTGATCCGGCTACCTCTATGCCAAGCATGGGACTGTAGGCAAGTCGACCAGACACTGTTTTTCCGTTATTGATGTCGAACCCATCGGCGGATAGTTCACATTTTCTCTGCCGACTTCCCTTCGTGCCGGTCTCCTCATTGATCCTGGGGCTGCCATCTGGATTGTAGCCGCAGGGGCCGGTTGACCAATACAGTTCATAATCGACCTTGCCTGTCCGACCAGGGTAGACCGTGCCGTAGATTCCTGCGCCGGTTTCTGACAGGGTCGTCGGAATAATGAATTGGCTCACAAGGGGGCGATCAGTCAGGTCGTTCAGCGGCGAGTCATGGAGCAAGTTGAACTTCCCGATGGGCAGAAGCAGGATTCCCGCCCGAATGTTGAAAGGTTCGGTCACAAGGTAATCGATATGCGCGAACTCCAGGCTGATTTCAAATTCGCCGGCCGCCCTGATTCCATGCTCGATTTCAAGCTCGGAGGCAAATTTGAAATGTTCTGTGATATCCGCATAGATGAATGGAACGAATCGTTGTTGATCGAACCCATTCGTCGTGCCTTGACCGTTCCGAATCGCGTTATAGTCACCGGTTTCCATAACAGCATTGCGATGAGCGCGGTATTGTATATCCATGTACCCGCCGACGATGGCTTTCGGGAATGAGACAAACGGCTTGGCATAGACCAAGCGCCCGGAACCGCTCGACCCGAATGAAAGAGGGGCCGGTTTATCCGCCCGTCGTTCCCTTCCCACTTCGGGAAGACTGCCAATCCCGGGCTGAGCTGCGTCTTCCGTTCGGCCTTCCTTCTGCTCGCGCGCGCCCTCTCGGCGCTCACGTTCTTGCAGACGTTTTTCGACTGCTTCATCAACCAACTTCTTGATTTCCTCCGGGGTCATGTTTTCCGCCCACACCGGCATGGCCGACAAGCTGGCGATGACCAGAGCCCCGAGGATTGACCGCATTCTCATCGGTATCCTCCCTGGAAAATGAGATGGTGAGTGGACTCGGGACTCGGGGGTCTCTGGCCTGAGATGTGAAAATGTCTGACACGAATGAGCGTACCCGGCGTAACCGACGGGGGAAACC
>CAZNBG010000258.1:0-5079 GCA_964570915.1 uncultured Nitrospira sp.
GACAGCATGCGCTCTTTGACAAAGGCGTGCTCGTCGCTCCGGACTTGGAGGCGGTCGAGCCGGTAGAGACGGGCGGTCGATCATGGGAGGTGCACATCAAGCGTCAAGGCGACTGGACGCGGGTCGTCTACTCCTTCTATCCCATGGATGTGGTGGGATGGAAAGGAGATCTGTGGGTGGCGAAGCTGAATGTGCGGGATTTTAGACCGGTCGTCAGTCCCCGCTACCATTTGCCGCCGAGCGTTCACCAGACGTTTCAAGCCGGCGGGTGCCTCATCTCCACATTTGCTCCAAGGCCTCTGGAAAGTGATCCGGAGGCGTTGCGTGTTCCTTTTTACCATCGAAACACCGACTACGACGAAGTGCTCTTCTATCATGATGGAGGATTCTTCAGCCGCGCAGGCATCCGGCCGGGGATGCTCACTGTACATCCTCAGGGAATCCACCACGGTCCGCAGCCTCAGGCGGTCCAAGGCAGCCGCACGAAGACTCATACGAGCGAAGTAGCGGTGATGGTGGAATCCAGGGCTCCCTTCGTGGTTCAGCCGGAGATGGAAGCGATGGAGATTAAGGACTACGCGTTGAGTTGGAGCCGTCCATGAAACTCGTCAGTTTCCGAGTAAGAACTCCTGTCGGTACGTTCACAAGGGTTGGAGCGATCCATCTGCAAGGGGTCATGGATTTGAACATGGCCTATGCACGATGGTTGGCGGATCAACAGGAAGCGCAACCACATCGCCTCGCCGATGCGCAGGTGCCGCCCTCCATGTTGGAGTTTCTCGAAGGAGGAGCGTCCACGATGGCTGCCGCGCGCCGCGCGAAGGAGTATGTGGCCGCACTGCCCGCACCAGTCACAGGCCCGGCCGGTGGGACGATTCTCTATGCGGCGGCCGATGTCCGAGTCGTTACGCCTCTTCCCAATCCGTCTTCGCTTCGGGATTTTATTGCGTTTGAAGACCATATCGCTGCGACCTCGAAGAAACGGGGACAGCCGGTTCCTCCGGAGTGGTACAAGGCGCCTGTCTACTACAAGGGGAACCATCGCACGATCATCGGATCGAACGAAGATCTGTCGTGGCCGCTCCACACGGCGAGGCTGGATTATGAGCTGGAACTTGCTTGCGTGATCGGACGTCGGGGCAGAGACATCTCTGAGCAATCGGCCGGAGAGTATATCGCGGGATACACGATCATGAATGACTTCAGCGCGCGTGACATCCAATTTCAAGAAATGGCCTGTCGGCTGGGACCGGCCAAGGGGAAGGACTTCGCGACGGCACTGGGACCCTGTCTCGTGACTCCCGATGAGATTGCAGACCTCGGCGCACTGACGATGATTGCGAGAGTGAACGGAGAAGAGTGGTCGCGTGGGCGATTCGGGACCATTCATTGGTCTTTCCCTCAAATGATCGCGCATGTGTCGCGGGGGGAAATGATCTATCCGGGAGATGTCTTTGGTTCGGGAACGGTGGGCGGGGGATGTGGGCTGGAGATGGACCGTTATTTGAAGCCCGGTGACGTGGTGGAGTTGGAAATCCAGCCGATCGGAGTTCTCAGAACCCGTGTGCTGAGTGATACACAAGGGGGTGAACATGCCCATCGGCCTGCTTGAGCAGGTTCTCACAGGGTTGGTGGAACGCCATTGTGCGCTGTATGACGGGCCGGCGATCGATGCCAAGCTGAGAGCCATTATCCGTGCCGGTCGGCACACTGATCTCACCAAGGAAAACATCCTGCACGTTCTGCGCATGTCCCGATCCGTCTTCTTCGACACCCATGTGGAAGTTGTATCGGGGCATCACACGGCGACGTATTTGCGGTTCGATTCGATCGCGCGTGATCCGGAACTGATCCGGCAGTTGGCCGGAGATATGGCGGCCTGGATCGGGCGGACGTTTCAACACCGTCCGATAGCCGGAATTGTGGCGACAAGTTCGGCTGCCGAGCAACTTGCGCGCGCCATCGTGATTGAGCTTCGAAACACGATGCGAGTGAGTATCGCGCTGACCTCGTATAGCTGTGAGACGGGACGAATCGGAACGGACCTGACCCCCGGCGCCATCATGGCCGATGAGCGCTTCTTGGCGCTCAACGATGTCACCACACGCGGAAATTGCGTGAGCAAACTTGGAAAGGTGATCACGGACAATGAAGGTCTGTTGGCAGGGATGATGGTCTTCGCCCGCCGCGACAGCGGTCAGTTTCCACTGATGGATGAACTCGTCGCCCGGCATCCATTCTATTACACGACGGATCTCGACATGCCCCAATGGGAGCCATCGAACTGTCCTCTGTGCAAAGACAACACACCCTTGCTCTCATGGAAGGACCTGCCGGCCCTGTAAGCCGGCGGCTTGGAGGTGGTCATGGACTGTGCAGTCATCGCCAAGGAGATCAAGCGAGACGAGCTGCTCCAGATGTACTACTACCGGGGGCTGACTCGAGGTCTGGAAGACCGAATTACCGCAATCTACCGACAGGGGCGCATTGTCTGTGGAGTCTATACGAGTCACGTTATGGAGGCGATTGCGGTCGGCTATGCCTCTGCGCTGGAGCGCGACGACATCATCGCTCCCTTTCACCGGGACATGGGGGCTTTCCTGATTCGAGGTTTCACACCCGGCGAAGTTCTCGCCCAGTATCTTGGAAAGAAGACCGGTCCGACCAAGGGAAAAGACGGCAACGTGCACATGGGCGATCTGAAGCGCGGAGTGTTCGGATTTGTCAGTCATCTGGCGGACAATCTACCTGTAGCCGCCGGTGCGGCTCTGGCATTCAAGATCAGAGGGGAATCCCGCGTCGTCTTTGCCGGAACCGGCGACGGTGGATCGAGTCGAGGCGATTTTCACGAAGCCCTGAACTTCGCCGCAGTACGAAAGCTTCCCGTCGTCTTCTTCTGTAACAACAATCAATACGCGTATTCGACCCCGCTTCGTCTGCAGATGGCGGTTGCGAACGTCGTCGATCGGGCCAAGGCCTATGGCATGCCGGGCGAAATTGTGGATGGCAATGATGTCGCCGCGGTCTACCTGTCGGCAAAACAAGCGATTGCGAAAGCTCGTGCAGGAGATGGACCGACCTTTCTGGAGTTCAAAACGATGCGCATGCACGGCCATTCCGAGCACGACCCCGCCAAATATGTCCCGCGCGAGTTGTTGGAGGGCTGGAAGGAGAGGGACCCAATTCTGAAAACCGAGCAATTACTCCAAGAGCTTGAGTATGGCGAGGAGGAGTATTTTCAAGAAGTCGTCGAACGCGTGAAAAAGGAAGTCGAAGTCGGTGTGGAATTCGCTCAGCGGAGCCCACTGCCGGAAGGACCGGACGTATTGGAAGGCGTGTTCGCGGACAGAGCCGACAGTCATTAGTTGTCGGCCCGGAAGGAGCCTCCTATGATGACGGCCACGACGCAAGCTGCCGGGGAAGTGAGTTACTTAGAAGCGATCTCGCAAGCCTTGGACGAAGAAATGGCCCGGGATGAGCGGGTGTTCCTAATGGGGGAAGATATCGGCGCCTACGGAGGCGCCTTCAAAATCACCGAAGGCCTTCTTGAAAAATACGGGGAATGGCGGGTCTTGGATACGCCGTTGTCCGAATCCGGCTTTGTCGGCGCTGCCATTGGGGCGGCGATGATGGGTTTGCGTCCGGTCGTGGAGATGCAGTTCGCGGACTTTATTTCTTGCGCGTTCGACCAGATCACCGAAGTGGCGGCGAAGAATCACTATCGGTGGGGAGCCGCGGTGCCCATGGTCATCCGGGCGCCGTTCGGCGGCGGTGTTCATGGCGGGCCGTTCCATTCTGAATGTCCGGAAGGCTGGTTCTTCCACTCCCCTGGACTCAAGTTGGTCGCCCCGTCCACACCGTATGATGCGAAGGGGCTCCTGAAAGCGGCGATTCGCGACCCCAACCCGGTGATCTACTTCGAGCACAAATTTCTGTACCGGCGCATCAAGTCTTCTCTCCCGGAAGAGGAGTTTGTCATCCCACTGGGAAAGGCCGATGTGAAGCGGACCGGCAACGATATCTCGGTTATTACATACGGCGCGATGGTCCACCTCGCGCTCGAAGCCGCTCAGACCTTGGCTCATGAAGGCATCGATCTGGAAGTCGTCGACTTGCGCACGCTGATTCCCCTCGACAAGGAAACCATTTATTCGTCGGTGAGTAAGACCAGCAAGGCGATCCTTCTGCATGAGGACAACAAAACCGGCGGCGTCGGAGCCGAAATCGCGGCATTGTTGGCGGAGGACTGTTTCGACTGTTTGGACGGGCCGATTGTTCGTATTGCCCCGCCCGATACACCGGTCCCGTTCAGTACGCCGCTGGAGGAATTTTTTCTTCCCAAGACGAGCGACATCATTGCCGCGGCACGGAAACTCGCCGCGTATTGAGGTACATATCGGTCCGGCGTGACGTGCCGGAGGAGGACAGCGCAGAATTGAGTGGATGTTTGACTCACGGATGACGAGTGACGTCTGATGAGGTGCTCAGTGGGCATCGATATCATCATGCCTCAGCTTGGAGAGAGTATCGCCGAGGGAACGGTCATCAAATGGCTCATTCCAGTCGGGGGGACGATTCAAAAGGACGAATCGCTCTTGGAAGTCGAAACTGAAAAAGTCACATTGGAAATTCCTTCGCCTGCCACAGGCCTGCTCAACGAGGTCATCGTGCATGAGGGCGAGACGGTCCCTGTGGGAACGCTGCTGGCGCGTATCGACAGTCCTCCCCCTTCGGAAGTCGTCAACCGAGTCGGAGGGGTGGTCGTCCGTCCTATGGCATCGGGTCCGGCGGGAGACCCACACCCCTCTCCGGCCGTCCGTCAGGTGGCGAGAGAACATGGAGTCGATCTTTCGCAAGTGAAAGGGACCGGGGGCGGAGGCCGGGTGACCAAGAAAGACGTGCTCGATTTTCTCGCCGGGAGTGGAGGGCAGGCCAAGGTCGCCCCCACAGGTAGCGAGCCCTCCATGGGAGAAGACATTCGCCCATTTACGCGTATGCGCAAGACTATCGCGGACCGGATGGTCAAGAGCAAGCACACCTCCGCGCATGTCACCACCTTTTTCGAAGCCGCTTATTCAC
>CAZNBG010000259.1:0-3835 GCA_964570915.1 uncultured Nitrospira sp.
CCTGCTGATCATGAGGGCCGTAAAGAGAAAGACGCCTGTGGCCACGGCGAACTTGGACGTTTTCGAAGAGGCCTTCTTCAATTTGGCCTGGATGCTTCGCTTCATGTGCGGACCTGTCCTCCACATATGAATGACGAGACTCGCCACCATGACGATGGTGACCAACCCGAGAACGCCCTCCCACAGCGATTGATTGACGCCGATCATCAGGATGTAACCCAATCCGGCGCTGATGGCCACAGACACCGCTATCGCGGCGTAGACGACCGGTAGAAGCCAGTTCTGATGAATGGTCTTCAAATAAGAGAGAATGATGGCGACGATCAGAATCGATTCAAACCCTTCCCTCAGAATCATCACGAAAGATTGCAGCATGGATTACTTCGCTCCTTTGTCGGCGCATTTCTCGCAATACCCGTACAATTCCATCTTATGGTGCACGAGCCTGAACTTATGTTTATGACAGATCCTGTCTTGGAGCTCTTCGATGCGATCGTTTTCAAATTCGACGATGTCTCCGCATCCAAGACAGATCAAGTGGTCGTGATGGTGGTCGGTGACGTGCTCGAAGCGCGCCTGCCCGCCTCCGAAATCCCGTTTGAACGCCAGCCCCGATTCGGTCAACAATTTGAGGGTCCTATAGACCGTGGCATAGCCGATCTTCGCGTCCAGCTTCTTCACCCGCGCCCACAATTCCTCCACCGTCAAATGTTGGTGTTTCTTGAAGAATTCCTGGACGATGATGTCCCGTTGACGGGTTGATTTGAGGCCCTTTCGAGACAGGTATTCGTTGTAAGCCTCTACTTTTTGATCTCTCGGCATACCGGCCTTTCAGATGAAATTGATAATCTATTTCAATTGAAAGTCAAGAGAGCATCGAAACCGCCTATCGATCGCTACTTTCTGGATTTTTGGTATTCGGCTTGGGCCTCGGGGAGATTTTTTTCCAAATCCTTGGCACGCTGGCAGCTCGGCGGGTGGGAGGCATAAATGCTGTACGCATCCCCCCTCTTTTGACAGGCACGATTCCACACGTCGACGGCCGCTTTGGGATTGTACCCGGCCCTTGCCATATAGAGCAGACCGACATGATCCGCCTGTGCCTCGTTATCCCGGCTGTAAATGGGGATATAAAGCGTCACGCCGTCAACAGTCGCCCGTGAAAAGAGATCCTCCGCGCTCCCGGATCCGGGAGAGGCCACGGCGGTCAGATCCACATTACCCAAAGTGGCGATCGTGTAGCGCCGGCTCATCGCCTCGGTGATGTGACGGGCCGTCGCATGCGCGATCTCATGGGCCAGAACGGCCGCCATCTCATCGTCGCTTTCTTTTCTCACCACGCCGTTGGCGCCATCGATCAATCCGGAATAAACCATGATCTTGCCGCCTGGGGCGCTCCACGCGTTGACCTCGCCCTCCTCCGCGTAATGGGCCTCATAAGGAAACGAGGGGTTGTGCGACGCCGCGCCCAGCTTGGCGACGATCTTTCGGATGCGCGCCGTCAGCTCTGGGTCCGCGGCTTCGTCGATCTTGTTGCCATGATCCTTGAAAGACCGTAACTGGGCGTCCAAGACATCCTGTCCGAGATGGACGTCCTCTTGGAGAGAAAACCAATTGTAGGATTTCTTGCCGGTGATGAGATCCTTCGCGCATCCGGCGCTCCACACGAACAGAACCGCCAACAACAGGAATTGAAGATAATTCTTCCTATGAACCATGAATGTCATGCTCGATCTCCGAAACCACCTCTGGATTCATCCAATCCCGAGGCCCTTGGTATTCCCTCACGATCCGGCCCTTGGGGTCGATCAAAAAAGTCTGCGGTAACTCGAAGACGCCGTATTGGGAGGCGGTATTGCCCCGCGCATCCAAGAGAACCGTCAGTGTCACCGGCTCTCGTGCTAGAAAGGCGTCAACGGCGGGCCAACCCGCCTCATCCACGCTGACAGCGAGCACTTTCAGGTCGGGGCCTTCCATCTTGTTCTTCAATTCATCCAATGACGGCATTTCGGCCCGGCAAGGGGGACACCAGGTCGCCCAAAAATTCAGGAGGACCCATTTTCCGCGAAAATCGCTCAACTGAATGGAGGTTGTCTTGGTCGGCAAAGTAAACGCCGGTGCCTTTTCGCCGATATCCGCGTTTGAATGGGTCTGTGCCATGTACACGGCATAGAGAATCCCAGCGGCGGCCAAGAGCATCAGGAGTGACTTGGTCTTCATCGAATGAAGTGATGATATTAAGGATGAGCCCCTTTTTCCAATAAAAAAGGCCGCCCCGGCGGATGCCGGGACGGCCTTATGAAATAAACAGACTTAAACCTCGAACTATGGGGTGACCGGAACGAACTTCACGATCCCCGACGTCACAAGGTCGACACTCGCAGCGACCTTATTAGAATCAGTGCCCGTTCCTCTCGTCGCGCCCGCCAAGGCATTCAAATCGACGACAGCAACACAGTCCTTGCTGTCATCAATCAAGAGGCCCATAGGCTTGCTACCTGTGTTGCTGGTATACAAAGCCAAGCCATGAGGATCGCCGGCGTTTGACCAAGAAACGCCCGTGCATGTCGTCGCGGGCATCGTCGCTGAAATATAAGTCGGCACGGACGGGGCTCCGCTTGGCGCGGTGCCAGGCAAGCTCACGACACCGAAGTTTTTGTCAAACTCCTCTTCCAGAAACAGGAGATGGCTCACAGGCTCGATCGCTTGACCTGTCGCCAAGAGCCCATTGCTGGTGGTGTTTGTCAATTTGAATGCCAATTCAGGGGCATCGAAAGTCCCGTCCGACTTACAGCTGAAACCGCTGAGATTGACCATCAAGATGACGTTCGTGAACTCGTCGCCGATGGTCACGATCCCGGTGTTGGGATCGATCGACGCCGAATCCGCGGTCATGGTCGAGACACCAAGAGTGTCAAGATCCGCCAAACCGTTGGTCGCGTCGATACTGGCCCCTTCCATCTTCTTGGACCATTTGCAAACTTGGCCGGCCTTCAGATCGATGACCCACAGACGTTCGTCGGTCCCAGAAATGCTCGAGTATTCCGGAGAAATAACCAGACTATGTACGGGATCGAAGCTGAAATTCTCCGTTGTCAAGGACATGCCCGTCGCCGAAGAATACGTCGCCGTGGCAGTCGATGACGTGTAATTGAAGACGCGAACACCGTCTGCGGAGGAAATGATGAAGCGGGCGTTACCCGGATCTGTCAAGATGCCGCAATGCGTACATTCGCCGCCGGTGAAAGATGACGACGAGGTCACAGGAACGTCAAATTCGGTTTCGGTGATATCTCCTGCGGCAGGCACCTTGCCCGCCTGAATGTTGGCCACGAAACTCTTGATGTCAAGGATCGCCACATGCGTGTCCCCATAACCGATACAGACGACCTTGAAGGCCGTAGCGTCAGCGGCACAGCTATTGACGATGAAACTAATCGTCGTGCCGGTATTCTTGGTCCCATTCGTCAAGACAAGCGCAGCGGCCCCGCTCCCTTCCACCGACACGGGAATCACGGCTGTCCCGGTTGGAACGAACGCAACAACGGAATTACCCGTATTGATCGTGGCCACGCCCCCTGACGTTGTAGCCGAAACCCCACCTGACGGAGTCGGTGCCGGAGCGGCTGAACTGCTGCCACATCCCGAAGCCCCACCCAAATGCAAGGCCCCGATCGATAGGGCCCCAAGGATAAACATCCCCAAGGACCTTAAATACTTGTGATGATTGGCCATTATAGCCCCCCTTTATGTTTTGAGTAAACGATAAGACAAAGATCCTAGCTGGAATGGGAAGCTATGCGAAGAGAATTGGTGCTGTCCACAGGATTTTGCG
>CAZNBG010000259.1:3935-5075 GCA_964570915.1 uncultured Nitrospira sp.
GTATAGCCGCCGTTCCGGTCGTTGAACCGCGCCGCCAATCCGCTGAAGAGCTTCTGCACGGCCTCCGGCACCTGAAGGATGGCCGCAGCACGACGGCGCGCGTCCAGGGTTCCTTCCTTGCCCAGCGTGATCAGCTCATCGGCCAAACGGCGCAATTCCTTCGCCTTCGGAACCGTCGTCTCGATTCTCTCCGAGAGAACCAACGACGTCGCCAAATTTCGGAGGAGCGCCTTACGATGACTTGTGTGACGCCCCAGCTTGCGGTGATCGACTAAGTGTCTCATACAAACGTCCTTGCTATTCGATTTCGTCCTTCGGTTTCTCTTCTTCGGTCGGCGGCGCCCATCCGTCCAGCTTCATGCCCAGGGAGAGGCCCATCTCCGCCAGTATTTCCTTGATCTCGTTCAACGACTTGCGGCCGAAGTTCTTGGTCTTCAGCATTTCCGCCTCGGTCTTGATGCACAGCTCGCCGATGAAACGGATGTTGGCGTTCTGCAGGCAGTTGGCCGAGCGCACCGACAATTCCAGCTCGTCGACGCGGCGGTTCAGGTTCTCGTTGAACGCCGGCTTGTCCGGAACGACTTCCTCGATCACGGGCTCCGGAATTTCTTCGAAATTGATGAAGATCTGAAGCTGCTCTTTCAGAATTTTCGCGGAAAACGCCAAGGCGTCCGAAGGCTGCACCGAACCGTCCGTCCAGACTTCCAAGGAGAGCCGGTCGTAGTCCGTCATCTGGCCGACGCGGGCGTTGGTCACCGTATAGTTCACTTTCGTCACGGGGGAGTGGATCGAGTCCACGGCGATCATGCCGATAGGGTCCTTTTCCGATTTGTTGCGCTCCGACGGAACGTAGCCTTTGCTCATCTTAATGGACATTTCCATCTTGAGCTTACCATCGCCGTTCAACGTCGCGATGTGGAGATCGGGATTCAAGATCGTCACGTTCTCGCCGGTGATCATGTCACCCGCCTTCACGTCGCGGTCGCCCTTGGCCTCGAGGCGGATCGTATCCTGATCGCCCGAATGGAGCTTCAACCGCACCTGCTTCAGGTTCAAAAGGATATCGCTCACGTCCTCGACGACGCCGGGAATCGTGCCGAACTCATGCAAGACCCCGTCGATCTTGACGTTCGTGATCGC
>CAZNBG010000260.1:0-5047 GCA_964570915.1 uncultured Nitrospira sp.
CAACCCGGCGCTTCTGCCCCTGCGAAAGCACTTTCGACGGCAAGGCATGGATCAGCCGCTTTAGGCCGATCGACTCCAAGGCCTCCTGTGCACGGGCGCCTGAACAGGGTTCACCCGCGAGCGACATGGAACTTGTCAGATTTTCAATCGGAGTGAGGTCGTCCTTGATGCCGTTGAGATGTCCGATATAGGTCAGCTGGGCCGAATACAATTCTTTGAGTTGATGGATATCTTGCCCATCCCAGAGGATCGAACCATCTTCAGGCGGCAAGAGACTGGAGAACATACGGAGCAGACTGGTTTTTCCGCTGCCGTTCTCACCCACCACGGTCAATACCGTCCCAGGTCCGACCTTCACGTCGAGGTCGGAAAAAAGCCGACGCGATCCGCGACGGCAACTGAGCGCCACAGCTTGCAACATAGGGATCCACTCGACGAAAGTGTCGAGAGTAAGGGAATAGTGCGTGGAAAAACAAGGGGCGAGAATAGGCGTTGCCCCTCTCCCGATCAGGATACGGCAACAGCCACCTTGCTCTGAAGGTGATCCTACTGTTATCTAGTGCATGCGCCACAAGGCTGACCATCTGTCTTAGTGAGAAGTGTCCGCACACGTAGCATTAAAGGAGCGATCATGAGTGAACTTGTCTGCATCGCATTTAAAGACTCCAGCACAGCCGATCACGTCTTGAATGAACTGCGTGCCATGGAAACGGAATATGTCCTGGATCTGGAAGATGCGGTCATCGTCGTCCGTGACATGGATGGGAAGGTCCACCTCAAGCAGTGCGTCGACGTGTTCGGGGGCGCAACCACACATGGTGTGGCCTTGGGCGTATTATGGGGAGGGCTGATGGGGTTGCTCTTCATGAATCCCCTGGCCGGCCTCCTGGGGAGCATCGCGGGAGGTGCAGGGGGTGGCGCGATGTCCACCGCCGCCAACGAGTATGGACTCTTAAACGACTATGGAATTCCCGACAATTTCATCAAAGACCTGGGTAGCACGATTACGCGCGGCACCTCGGCAATTTTCTTATTGATCCGGAGCGTGGACCAAGAGAAGTTGCTGGCCGGAATCTCACAATACGAAGGAGCCATTCTCAAGACGTCGCTCAGCAAAGAGCAGGAAGAACAACTCCGCGCTGCCCTCACCCACCAACGGGACCACAAGATACGCAAAGGGTAGCGGGCTTGCGCGGAGACGAGTGAAAACTCGACACTCCGTACGAGCAAGGAAGGGAATCGCTTAGTGAGATTCTGCTTTGGTTTTTCCATCTAGGAGACAGCTCACGTTCATATCACCCATGACGTTGATCCCGGTGCGACAGCGATCGAGAAACCAGTCCACGGTCAGCAGCACAGGGATGTATTCCACGGGGAGGCCGACCGCAGTAAAGACCATGGTCATGGTCACCAACCCCGCTTCCGGAATGCCGGCGGCGCCGACTGAGGCGATGATACTCGTGAGGACCACCATCAGTTGCTGCTGAAGGCCCAGATCCATGCCGAGCATTTGCGCAATGAAGAGGGCCGCCATCGCCTCGTAAAGCGCCGTGCCGTCGTTGTTGAAATTCGCGCCGACCAGTGCTCCCATGCTAGCGGACTGCTCACGCAATCCCACGCGATCCTTGAGCGCCGCATACGTCACCGGCATGGTCGCCGTCGAGCTGGCCGTAGAGAAGGCCATGACCAGCGCATCGCGCCCACCACGTAGCAACTCCCCGGGAGACACCCACGACCCGAAACGTACACGAACGAGGTAATACGCCGCCTGGATCGCCAGCGCGAGCAATACGCTGAGCACGAAGAGGCCAAGCGCCTTGAACTGCGCGAAACCCTCCGTTCCTACGATACTGGCCACGATGCCGAAGACGGCGAACGGCACGAGCGTGATGATCCAATGCAAAATCTTGATCAGCGATTCCAAGAAAAGCTCAACGAAGTGTCCCACCGTCCCGAGGGGACGGTGGCGTTCCTTGCGTAAGGCCATACCAAACGCCACGGCAATGAAGATGACGCCGATCACCTTGCCGTCATCAGCAAGCGGCCCGAGCAAGCTCTTGGGCACGTTCTCCAGAAAGGTCGCCATGGGGTTGGCGGACTTCGCAGTCTCTTCGTGTGCTGATCGCGGCGTCACTCCTGCCCCATGCCCAGGTTGAATCACGTTGGCAACCGTCAGGCCCACGGTAATGGCGACCAACGTATTCAGTAACAACAGGCGAGGAAGCCGCACCGCCAGTGGACCGCCAAGGTGAGTCGTCATGAACGTGTGCACGATCGCCGCAAGAATCAGCGCCGGCGCGAGCGCACCGAGCAGGCGCAAGACCAGCTTCCCGGGCACCGCGAGCACAACGGCCTCGTTCCCCAACACCAGCCCCACGATCACGCCGAGCACCAACGCAACCACGATGCGTGCATAAAGCGGAATGCCCTGCCACCGTGCGATCAGGCCGGTTCTCGACGTCGCTGTCGCCGTTTCTTCCGAAGCGTGGTCATCCACCAGCTGAATCTCCTATTTCTCCGCCCTTTGTTGTTGGGCAAGAAGAGAGCGCCGAATGTACCACAGGAGAGCTACGGATGAGGTGAGATGAACTGTGTCGGGGAAACGGCCGCTTCAGTCGGCGCGCTTCTCATACTCCCGGAGATCGATGACCGTCGCGTACCAGCGTATGCCGCTTCAACTGGACAACGAGATACAGGACTATGCCCAGATTCAGCAGCAGCACACTGACGCGAAGCACCGACACTCGGTCGATCACTTCATAGCCTTCGAACGGGAGCAGGAGACTTGTCGAGATCACCGTCAGATAGGCCGCCCAGGAACGCTCCAGCCATAGACCGACTCCTTCCAGCAACAACAGTCCGGCATAGCTCAGACTGACCAACCCCGCCACGAGGACGCTGTGCGGCTGCAGGGCATCGATTTTTAGAACCAGCACATGCATGATCCGAGAGTCGGCATTCAAATGGAGCGTTTCAATCAAACGGGAAAACAGCGTCGCAAGGTCCGCATGCATAAGTTTCAACAGGCCCAACCCAAGCAGGAGCAAGAGCACGCCTTTCACGAGCTTGAAGACGGCAATCGCAGCGAGGCCGGTCTGGTGAGAGCGCGTCGTCATCGAATGAAGAGACTAGCACATGCGACGCGAAGGCGGATGCCGTGGTGGGATCTGATCCGCGCTCATGCGAGATTCGGAATTCACATCAACAATATTCCTGCGCTGAGCAAATCAGCCTTAAGGTCTTTCATCATTCTTCGGACACCCAATACCTACAGGACTTCAATATTGAGAAAGGTTCTACCAAACCGAGAACATGGACGCCTAGTCGCTTGTAAATAGGGGGGGTCCCGCTATCCTTGTGACTGTCGACTGTAGAAATCCACGTCTTTCTAAGAGGTGATCATGCCCTCCGCAAAAGAACAGATCGCCAAGATCCTTCAAGATCAGCCGGATGACAGCTCCTATGATGAGCTTCTACGAGAGTTGACATGTGCAAGAATGATCGACAGAGGACTCTCTGACTCTGACACAGGAAAGACAATCCGCCATGAAGAGATGGGACGCCGCATCAATCCGCAGCGCTTGGCAGACACATTTCGGCAGCTGAGGTCACCAACATTTCTAGGCATGGCTTCTGGTTGCTTCTGGCCATGAGGAATTGTTTGTTACGTTCAAGGACTTTCCTTGGTTTAAGGACGCCTCTATCGCAGAAATCGTACGAGTGGGCCGCAACTCCATCCTCTCTACTGGCCGGCTCTCGACGTGGATCTCGCAGTCGAATCCATCAGACAGCCGGAGACTTTCCCCCTCATCTCAAAGAAAACACGCCTCGCCAAACGTCCGCACCAACGAACGAAGATCGCGCGCGGCTAACACATCACAATTCGTCCAGTCCGACGCCTTCCAGCAACAACGCTCCGGCATAACCCAGACTGGCCAACCGCACTCGATTGCCATCGTATTGCTGGACCAGCGTACGCCGTCTTGAATGTCGAATCCCGTTAAACAATTGCGTGCGCAGTTCAGGATCCGACCCTCTATCTTTTATCCGTGTGATAGCACGCGCGCTTATTTTATTTCTTGACGGCAGCCGACCCTCAGCGTAGCCTCCCGCCGGGCTTTTATCGGAAGGAGGACATGACGGTGGAGGAGTGGCCGTATCGCCTGCTGGCGTGTGTCGGTTTCGTGACGATCGCATTGCTGGCGTGGGTGACGGGAAGGCGCAGTCGGCTGAACTGGACGACCATTGGCGGCAGCGCCGTCTTGGCCTGGGGACTCGGGATCGTGTCCTTTTGGTTTCCGGGCTCCCGCTGGTTCTGGAGCATGATTAACGAGATGGTGGTCGCCGTGCTCCACGCCTCGCAAACAGGCACGCTCTTCTTGCTCGGTCCTCTCGCGCTCGATCCAGGCCAGAGACTCCCGGATGGCACAGCCTCGGTGGGCTTTATCCTGGCCGCGCAAGCGCTGCCGGCCGTTGTGTTCTTTGCCGCATTGATGGCCGGTCTGTACTCTTTGGGCGTCATGCAAGCGCTCGTGGGTCTGTTTGCCCGGCTCTTTTACCGGACCATGGGCTTATCGGGGGCCGAGTCGCTGTCCGGCGCGGCGAATATCTTCGTCGGCATCGAGGCGGCCTTGATTGTCCGTCCCTACCTCACGGCCATGACCCAATCGGAACTGCTCTTGGTGCTGACGTGCATGATGGCGACCGTGGCGAGCACGGTCATGGGCATTTACGTGTCGGCTCTGCAACATGTGGTGCCGCAGATCGCGGGGCATTTGATTTCTGCGTCGGTGATTTCTATTCCCTGTGCGGTGCTCATCAGCAAACTCACGTTTCCCGAAGATGGACAACCCGTGACGCTGGGCGACGTGCCGGCTGTTCTCACCGACCGGAACCCATCGCCTTCATCCGATGGTGACGCCATCCAGCCCGCCCCCAACCTCATTGTCGCCTTGATCGATGGAGCGGGACAGGGCATGAAAATGGCCGTCGGCATCGCCGCGTTGCTGATCGTGTTTCTTGGATTGGAAGCGTTGGTCGATTTGGC
>CAZNBG010000261.1:0-770 GCA_964570915.1 uncultured Nitrospira sp.
TTCGATCCCCTGCCGCAGACGGATGAGGGTGCGTTCTCGCCCCAAGACCTCCATGACTTCAAAGAGACCCGGGCTCGCGGTCCGACCGGTGAGCGCAACCCGGACCGGCTGGGCCAGTTGGCCCATTTTGATCCCTTCTTCCTCGACCAATTTTTTGAAGCTCTCTTCCCATGTTGGTTTGAAATAACCGGGTAAGGCCTCGAACCGAACCAGGAGCTTTTCAAGAATAGGTGCCATTGCCTGTGTGAGAAATTTCTTGGCCGCTTCTTCCTCATACATCACGGCCTGGCCGAAATACGGCTTGACCCACTCAACCATTTCGATAAGCGTCTTCGTCCGTTCTTTGACCAACACAACCAGTTGCGCGAGCCACTCGGCAGTCACCTTTCGAACGTCGTCCCCCAATCCGGCCTGTTCCAGTAAGGGCAGCAGCGCCTCGGCAACCTGGCTTGGCGGACTAGTCTTGATGTATTCCGCATTCATCCACAGCAATTTGTCAGGGTTGAAGACGGCTGCCGACGTTTGCACGTGTTTCCAGGAAAACTTTTCGATTAATTCCTGCCTGGTGAAGATCTCCTGATCACCGTGGGACCAGCCGAGCCGGACCAGATAGTTCACCATTGCCTCCGGCAGATAACCCATCTCCTTGTAGGCCATGATCGACGTGGCGCCATGGCGCTTCGAGAGCCGGGTTTTGTCCGATCCTAGAATCATCGGCCGGGGGCACAAACGGGGGAAAGGGAACCCCAGCCGCCCTAAAAATGGGCCTT
>CAZNBG010000261.1:780-5034 GCA_964570915.1 uncultured Nitrospira sp.
CCCCCTCCGGACAGGGGCAGGACGTGGATGGGCCGCGTGCCGGCCTCGGGCGGCGTTACGGCAGTGTGTGGGGCGAGCGGGGTGTCGACGTAGAAGCGGGGCAGCCCCATTGAAGCACTCCTTGTGATGAATCAGGTCGTGGCAGCCGGGCGGCATGCGAGGCCCCAGCGGTAGCCGTCGGGGTCGCGCACGGCGGCATAGCGCTCGCCCCAGAAGGCATCGTGCGGCGCCATGATGGACGTGGCGCCCAGGACCCTCGCGAGCCCGGTTTTGTCCGATCCTAGAATTATCGGCAGGGGCCAAAATCGCGGAATAGGGAACCCCAGCGCCTCGAGGATCAGCAGCTGCCGCGGCGTGTTGGTGAGATGGTCATCCCCCCGGACAACGTGGGTGATCTGCATCAGCGCGTCATCGACCACCACGGAAAAATTGTACGTGGGATAGCCGTTGGACCGGAGGATGATGAGATCGTCCAGAACGGTATTGTCGAATACAATCTTGCCCTTGATCAGATCATCGACCACAGTCTGTCCTTCTTGCGGCGCTTTGAAACGGAGCGCTGCTTCTCCGGTCGGCGTCGTGATCCCGCGGTGACGGCACCGGCCGTCATAGCGAGGTGAGAGTCCTTTGGCCTCGGCTTCTTTGCGCCGAGCCTCCAACTCCTCCGCTTTGCATACACACCAATACGCCCGGCCCTGTTCGAGCAATTTCAGTGCATGACTCCGATACATCTCCATCCGCTCGGTCTGTCGGAACGGACCCTCGTCCCAGTCGAGTCCGACCCATCTCATCCCTTCAATGATGGCGTGAATTGATTCGTCGGTCGAACGGCTCTGGTCCGTATCCTCGATGCGGAGAATGAACTTCCCCTGCTGTTGGCGGGCGAACAGCCAATTGAACAATGCCGTACGGACCCCCCCGATGTGGAGAAACCCGGTCGGACTCGGAGCAAATCGAACGCGGACTTGCGTCATAATGGACCCGGATAAATGAGAGTTTGCGCTGGCATCTCTATAGCATGCACAGAAAAGTGTTGTACAGAATGGCCGCAATCTGGCTCTTTCTTCCGGACCGGCCTTCTGCTATGAAGTCGCCATAGGAGGGAACATGGCGGAACCCACTCAAACTGCCAAGGTGCTTTCCGTTACGGATCTCACTCCCAATGTGCGCCAACTGATCGCCCTTCCGAAGACCCAGAAGCTCACCTTCCAGCCCGGCCAATGGGTATCCTTGAAATTACCGGTCGGAACAACACCGCCGCTCAACCGAGCGTATTCCTTGGCCACTCCGGAATCACCTTCCGGCGAATTGACCCTCGTATTTGACCGGGTCCCGCAGGGAACGGGTTCGGGGTACCTCTACCGGCTTCGGGCCGGCGACGAACTGTCTCTATCAGGGCCTTACGGCAATTTCGTGGTACCCAAACCGCTCGATCGGGAACTGTTGTTCGTCACGCGCTACACGGGCCTGGTCCCAGTCCGGTGTATGGTGAAAGCCCTTTTTGCCCACCGCGAGGCCCCGCCGGTCCTCGCCATCGCCATCGGTCCGGCAGAGGACGAGTTGCTCTATCACCAAGAGCTGCTCTCACTTGCCGTAATACGCGCCTCGTTTCGCTATCTCCCGCTCGTGGCGTCGAGTGAAGAGTCGGCGGTGGCATTGACGATCAGCATGCTGCGCCCGCTGATCGAGGGCAGACCCAAGGTTCTGCCAATGCTCTGCGGAACGAAAGCGTTTGTGCATCCCTTGCGGAGTTGGTTCATTGAAGCGGGATATGATCGGAAAGAAGTGAGGACGGAAACATACGACTAGAAAGCCGTTACGTCATCGACCCATTCAGATTCGGCTCACAATCAAGACTCAATACGAGTAACGCTTGACGTATAACGAATGGCGCTCTGTTCAATGCCCTTCCCGGACGAGGTTTTTATTGACGGCGGGAATCTCGACAACGATGTCTTTCGTGCCGTTGGGCACACACTGGCAACCCAGTCGTGATTGCAGCGTGGTCATCGGCGCCTCATCAAGCTGATCGAACTCGTCATCGGTGCCCTCGTTGCAGCTCTCGAGCCCTTGCTTAACCACCACGTGACAGGTCGAGCAGGCGCAGACCCCTCCGCAGACGTGTTCCAAGTCCACTCCATTTCCCATAGCGATATCCAGAAGGCTCCCGGGAAGCCCGGTTTCGCCATACGGAATTCTGGCCGGCTCGACGGTCACTTTGGTACTCGCGCCGTCCGGTTGAATGTACGTCACGGTAAATGCCGTCTTGGGAAGTTTGTACTCGGCCTTTTCAATATAGGGGTTTGTCCCGCCCATCCTGCTATTCCTTTCTTGGCAACCTAACCCAGGCCCCTTGTTGACAGCTTTGAATCCTGCGTGATATGTTTAGTCCGACTGAATTGATCGGAGATCATTATAGTCTCCGATAATATTGATCGGCAATAGTCATGTTGAAAATCTCGAAAAAAGCTGATTACGCGCTCATGGCGCTCCAGCACATCGCTTTCGTCCAATTCGGCGATGTGACCCCGGGCCGCGTCGTGAATACCAAGGAGATCGCCGAGGAGTACCACATTCCATTGGAACTCCTGGCAAAAGTACTCCAAGCCTTGTCCAAAACCGGCCTGATCGAAAGTCACAACGGTCCCAAGGGCGGATACTTGCTCGCCCGGAGTGCGGGACAAATCACGATTGCGCAGATTCTTGAAAGCATCGAAGGCCCGTTGGGACTTACCGACTGCTCGCATGAAAAGGACGGTGAATTCTGCATGCAACGGGAGCATTGCAACATCCGCACACCGTTGCTCAAAGTGCAAGACAGCATCTATCAACTGCTCAACAGCATGACGCTGCACGATATGATGGGCGGCACGCCGTTAATTACGATTCAGTCGCCCTCAGCACAAGGAGTCGACCGATGAAGCTTCCGATTTTCCTCGATAACCATTCGACCTCGCCGATGGATCCACGGGTTCTGGACGCCATGCTTCCGTATTTTATCGAAAAATTCGGCAATGCCGCCAGCCGCAACCATGCCTTCGGCTGGGAAGCGGAAGAAGCCATCGAGCAGGCCCGCAAGCAGATCGCCAAACTGATCAATGCCGACTCGAAAGAAATCGTCTTCACCAGCGGCGCCACGGAATCGGATAACTTGGCGATCAAGGGCGTGCTGGAAATGTACAAGGAGAAAGGCACGCATATCATCACGTCGACCACGGAACATCGCGCCGTGCTCGATACGGCCAAGTCGCTCGAAGCCAAGGGTTTGGCGACGGTCACCTACCTGCCGGTCGACAAATACGGCATGGTCAATCCCGATGACGTGCGGAACGCGATCACGGACAAGACTATCTTGATTTCCGTGATGCTGGCCAACAACGAAATCGGTACGATCAATCCGGTTCAGGAGATTGGCAAGATCGCCAAAACGAAAGGCATCCTGTTCCACTGCGATGCGACGCAGGGCGTCGGAAAAATTCCCGTCGACGTGCAAGCCATGGGCATCGACCTCATGTCGTTTTCGGCCCACAAAATCTACGGCCCCAAGGGAATCGGCGCGCTCTACGTGAGGAAGAAGAATCCTCGGGTCCGGCTGGTCGCGCAAATGGACGGCGGCGGTCACGAGCGCGGCATGCGGTCCGGCACCTTGCCGGTGCCGCTGATCGTCGGATTCGGCAAAGCTTGCGAGCTCTGTGAGCAAAACATGGCGGCGGAATCTGCTCGCCTCACAACCATGCGCAACCGGCTCCAAGCCGCCATCATGGACAGACTGGAAGAAAGCTACCTGAACGGCCATCCCACCAATCGGCTGCCCGGCAATCTGAACATCTCCTTCGCCTATGTCGAAGGTGAATCGCTGCTGATGGGGATGAAAGACATCGCGCTCTCGTCCGGTTCGGCCTGCACCTCGGCCACACTGGAGCCGTCGTATGTGCTTCGCGCGCTCGGTGTCGGCGTGGAGCTTGCGCATTCGTCGATCCGCTTCGGCCTGGGCCGATTCAATACCGACGAAGAGATTGACTATACGATCAAGAAGGTTATTGAGATTGTGACCAAACTGCGGGAAATGTCCCCGCTCTACGAAATGGCCAAGGAAGGCGTGGATTTAAAGTCGGTTCAATGGGCGGCACATTAAGTGAAGAATACAATGGCGGATCGCATACTTCAAAACGGCGGAGGAAGCCATGGCATACAGCGATAAAGTCGTCGATCATTTCAACAACCCCCGCAACGTGGGGAGCTTCAAGAAGGATG
>CAZNBG010000262.1:0-5009 GCA_964570915.1 uncultured Nitrospira sp.
GGACGCCCGAGCGCAGTGGGCTGCGTGCTGTCGCGGAGAAGATTGCCCGTCCGGGTCCGGGTGCGGAGGCAAGACGCCGAATCAATTCATCCCATGAAAACTAAACTGACTTCGCCGGCGCTCTGGCTGGCACTTTTTCTCCTTCGATTTGGCGGTGCGCTCGCGGTCGCCGCGCCGCAGGCCGGCCCGATTGAGCCGGCCCGTACTACGGACTCATCGGCGGCACGCTGTGCCTCCAGTCGGCGAATGGCTCTGGCCACTTCTAGTCCGTCCATGTCCACCATTTGGATGTCCATCATCACCAGATCGTACCGTCGATGACCGATCACCTCGAGCACACGCTGCCCGTTCGACACGACATCGACCCGCCCCCCCAACTTTTCAAGGAGCCGGACCGCCACTTTTTGAGTGATGTCGTTATCGTCAACGACCAAGATCCGTGTCCGCCCGCTGGCGCGGCGTTCGTCAAGGCTGTGCGCCGTGATCAATGGAAGCGCCGGTTGGCTCCCGTTCACCGGTTCTGGACGTGTACCCATAACCATACAGAGACACTCGTAGAGCTGGGCCTCACGGACCGGCTTCGGGAGGTATGCGGCGATCGTAGACTGGTGGGCGCGGGCGGCATCTCCCCGCTCCCCGAACGCGGTCAAGAGTACCAGCGGAAGGCTTCGAAACGCCGTATTGGTTCGGATCCGCTTAGCAAGCTCGAATCCGCTCATCCCCGGCATTTTTGCGTCAAGAATCACCAGGTCAAAGGGATCGCCGTTCGCGTACGCCTTTTCGATACGGGCCAACGCCTGTGACCCGGACTCCGCAGCTTGCGACTTCATCGACCACACCGCCGTTAAATGACCCAAGAGCGAGCGGCAGGCCTCATTGTCGTCGACGATGCACACCCGTAACCCTTTGAGGTCGCGACGCGGAATCGTCACAGGACACTCGTCGTTGGATGTTCCGTCCAGACAGATCGTGAACCAGAATCGGCTGCCTTTCTCCGGCGTGCTGTCGACCCCGATTTCCCCTTGCATTTGATCGACAAGATTCTTGCAGATCGCCAAACCAAGCCCCGTGCCGCCGTACTTTCTTGTGGTGGAGGTATCAGCCTGGCTAAACGGTTTGAACAAGAGCGTTTGTTGCTCTCCCGTCAATCCGATTCCGGTATCGGCCACCTCAAAGCGTAAGACGCTTTTCCTCCCGACTTCCTGTTCCAAGCCGACCCGTACGACCACTTCTCCACGCTCGGTGAACTTGATGGCGTTTCCCACGAGATTGATGAGAATCTGGCGCAGCCGACCGGGATCGCCACGGAATCCATCCGGCACAAGGCCGGATACGATCGCGACCAGCTCAAGGTTTTTTTCACTGGCTTGATGGCTCAAGAGGTGCAAAACATCGTCGACGGTTTTTCGAAGGTTGAAGTCGATGCACTCCAAGGTCATCTTGTTGGCGTCAAGCTTCGAAAACTCCAGCACGTCGTTAAGAATCATCATGAGGTTCTCTGCGGACATCTCGATCGTCTTGGCACATTCCTGTTGTTCCGAGGTCAAACCCATGTCCAACAGCATGTTGGCCATGCCGATGATGCCGTTCATCGGGGTTCTAATTTCATGGCTCATATTCGCCAGGAACTCCCCCTTGGCCCGAGCCGCATCGAGCGCCTGGTTTCTGGCTTCGAGAAGTTCGTGATTCATACGTTCAAGGTTTTGGTTCGTCGATTCCAACTGATGCTCGATACGCTGCCGCTCGATCGCATAACGAATCGAACGAACCAGGATATGGCCGTCCACTCGTCCTTTAATCAGGTAATCCTGCGCTCCATGTTGCATGGCTTCGATAGCAAGCGCTTCATCGCTCATACCGCTCAGAACAATGATTGGCAGGTTCGGGAATGAACTTCGGAGTGGGCGTAAGGTGTCCAGCCCATGCGTTTCGAGCAATGTGAGATCGAGCAGGACGGCATCGAATTGATCGCCACTCAGACGGCGAATGGCCGCGCTGAGGCGTGTCACATGTGCGAGAGAAAACCCGTGGGGATGTGACTCTTGAATGAATTCTCGTGCAAGACGGGCGTCGGCCTCATTGTCCTCCACCAGCAACACTTTGGTAAGCACAGCAAATGAACAGGCTGGTTCAACTGTCGTGATAGGCATGTTTGAGTCAACCTTCCTATCAACCACAAAGAGGAAGCATTCGGCTAACAAGAGATGAATGCTTGATTACACTCCAAGACCGGCCTTGGCTTTCAAATACTGGAAAATATAGCTAAAACGCTCACAACACAATTCTCTTCGACTTTTCGGCTAAACGCTGAAAAACTTTAGGCTCTTTGCCCCCACAGCGAGCCTCGCAGGACGTCTCATTCAATACTATCACTTGACCGGGGAAGGAGCCCGCGGAGAGGATGATTGGCCAATACATCAAGCTCCAAGCAGAGCAGTTGGAAACGTCCGTCTCAGCCGTACGCTGACAGTTAATGGAAAAGGCTTGGTGCTAACGTCTCACAACGGCGCTCATTGAGCGATGTCGGAATAGCTGCCCTATGCCAAGTTAGGTGCTACCCTTGGTTGAGAGTGCCGCAGTTAGAAGGGGGGAGGTCTCTGGGTCAGAAAACAAAGACAGAAACATGTGGTGGACCATAGTCGTATGGTGCTGATGGTCCTGACGAAACCGTTCGCTCGCCTGAGTCCGATCTTCCGAACCATAACCCAATCGAATCGCACAGCGCTCTAGTTCAACCCGGCTTTCCGGGAGGGCATGGGTCTGGAGATCTTGGACCATCTGGAGCTTATGCTCGACATCCCGAAGAAACAGGTACGCGGCAGTCAGATCATCTCGTTCCCTCGTGGAAATCAGCTTCCGACGAGCGAACCGATCCAGCGCACCAAGGGTACTGCGGTCAAGGAGTGCTGGAACCCGCTTCCCTGCCAGTACCTGAATTGCCTGCACGAGAAATTCTATCTCTCGGATGCCGCCTGTTCCCAGCTTGACATCGCGCCGCTCGTGTCCGCGGTCCGCTATTTTTGTATCAATCATCTCTTTGACGGTCCTCACTTCATGGACCACAGGCAGTGCCTCGGCAAAGCTCGTCTTCTTTCCAGGATTCCCGAAGATAAACGGCTTCACCATATTTAGAAACGCGTTCCCAATGCTTGTCGACCCGGCTACCGGCGAGGCCTTCAGGAGCGCCAATCGTTCCCAGACTTGTCCACGCCTGAGATAGTACCGCCGATAGCCCGAGAGAGAGCGGGCTAACTGGCCGACAGATCCCTCGGCCCGTAAACGCAGATCGACCCGAAAGACATGACCTTCCCTGGTAGGTTCAATCAACACTCTCGTCAATTCCCGGGCAAGGATCTCAAAATATTCCTCATTGGAAATGCCGACACCAGCCGGTTTGGCGGCGCGCCTGCCTCCCGATGCTCTGGTTTCCCCGTCATCGGACTCATAGATGTAGAGGAGGTCGACATCGGAGCTGTAATTCAGTTCATGCCCACCGAGCTTGCCCATCCCGATGACGGCGAATCGCGTCTCGACCCATCGTCCCTTCCGATTTCGGTGCATCGGGACGCCATACTGGTGCCTGAGATCGCCGTCGACACTTTCATACGCCGCATGAATGAGCAGACAAGCCAGATCGGACAATGATGCCGTCGTCTGAGGCACCGTGGCAAGACGGAGCAGATCCCGAACGCCGATTCGCAACATTTCTCGCCGCCGGAACCGGCGCAGCGCATCCAACCTCAATTGGCCGGACGTCAGATGCCCAATGCTCTTGTGAAGCGCGCTCTCCAAATCCTTCCGCGTCGGTGATCTGGATAGAACGTCTTCCTCGGCCAGCCAATACACCAACGTCGGGTCTCGAACGAGGGTGAAGGTCAACGCGTCGCTATTGCCGAAAATGACACAGAGAAGATCGAGCATGCGCGGCCAGCTGTGCAAATAGTCGAGAAAAGCGGTACGGGTGACACGCGACAACATGCGTTCCCAATGGTTCAGCGCCTGATCCGGATCGGCCGTCTTGGAGACCGATTCCAGCAAAAGCGGCAGGATGTCGGCCAACCGCCGACGTTGGATCGGGTCGCCTGCCATCGCACTGAGGTTGCGGTCCGCCTGGTCGGGGTCACGCAAACCATAGGCTAACAAAATGGCCCGCACTTCCTCGGCATTTCGCTTGGTCGCCAGCAGGACAGGCGTGGGATCAGGCTTGGAGAGAGTCGTGGGAATCGGTGGATACGACTGTGACGACGGAAACGGAATGGATGATCGAGTCATGGCGGGGCATTATACTCTCCCCTACGCACAATGAAACCCGTTCGGGTATACTGGAGTTCATGCCGATCAGCGCTCCCGACCTCGGGCCTATCTTCAACACAGTCCGTCCATTCTGTCCTGACGTAGCACCCGATGCGCTTCAAGATTTCTTCACCCGCATGGATCAGGAGTATTTCCGCCGCTTCGACCCCACGACGATTGCCCACCATATCCGATTGACGGCGCAGCTGACGTTGGAACATCCCTGCACCATTGCCTTTACTGAACAGCGCGATACACGGTTTGAAGTCACGATCGTGGCGTATGATTACTTCTCCGAATTCGCCACTATTTGCGGCCTGCTTTCGGCCTTCGGCCTGAACATTGAGGAAGGACAGATCTATACGTTTGCCGAAACAACTGCTCCGGTGTCCGCTCGCACGAGTTGGACAGGATACGGGCCTCGTGTTCGCGCCAAGAGCAGCCCGAGCTTGAGCAGAAAAAAGATTGTCGATGTGTTCCGGGTCTTGCCTGTCTCAGGCGCGGAGCTGGGGGCTGAACAACAGGATCTCCTGGCAGATGCCCTCCACTCGGTCATCATACTGCTCGACAAGGGACAATTCGCGGAAGCACGCTTTGCGGTAAACCGGCGGCTGGTTGAACAGCTGGGGAAGCGGCGCGGGTCCTTTAGCGGCCTGCTCCATCCGGTCCAGATCACATTCGACAACAGCCAATCCCCGACCGACACCGTCATGGAC
>CAZNBG010000263.1:0-4978 GCA_964570915.1 uncultured Nitrospira sp.
AAGCGGGAGTCTTCCTCACTTGCTTGCGAGAAAATCAGCAACCCCGCGCGTGCATCCTGTCCGCGGGCTGGTCTGGTTCCGGCGGAGGCGAGAATGGTTAGGGGGGTCAGCGTTGCGTAGTGACGTGTCAATTGCCCAGGCGCAATGGGCATTGCCCGTTCGGATGATGGGCGCCGCAATGGTCCAATGACAGCGGTGAGCTGTTCGAGGGTGATACTGCCGTGCCGCAGCACTTCAGGTTGCGAGGCGACCAAAGAGACGATGGTCGACTCGACGCCGACCGAGCAGGGCCCTCCATCAAGAATCAGATCCACATTGGTCCCAAGCCCCTCTGAGACATGCTGGGCATTTGTTGGACTCACATAGCCGAATGGATTGGCGCTGGGAGCGGCGATGGGGGTGCCTGCCTCTCGGATAAGTGTTCGTGCAACCGGATGGTTCGGCATTCTGACTGCGACGGTTGTCAGGCCAGCGGTCACGAGATCTGGGACGGTGGCCTGTTTTGGCAAGACCAACGAGAGTGGTCCCGGCCAGAAGGCATCCATGAGTCGGTGGGCTATCGTGGGCAAGGTCGTGACCACTGCATGCAACTGCTCTCGATCCGCGATATGGACGATGAGTGGATCAAACTGCGGACGTTGTTTGGCCTCGAAGACTTTCGCTGCCGCATCGGGGTTCATGGCGTCACAACCGAGTCCGTATACGGTCTCGGTTGGGAAGGCGACAAGTCCGCCTGCCTTGATCGTCTCCGCCGCCAGATGGATGGCCTGAGGACCTGTGGCTGGAAGGATGATTCCTTTCATAGGATTGGCGTTCGCGCACATCGGGCACCGATGCCGTACCTCTGTCTTCGTTATTCTTTCACGGTCATCGTGATCCTGATCGGCTCCAGCGGATTGTCGTGCTCGTCGCGCGGGGTTGCGACGATGCTGTCGACCACTTCGATTCCGCGATAGACCTCTCCGAATACCGTATAGCGACGATCCAGGCCACTGTTGTCTCCCACGCAGATGAAGAACTGTGAGCCATTATCATTGAAGTCGCGTGTGCTGTTACTCTCACGCGGCATTTTCGCCATGGACAGCGCTCCACGTTTGTGAGGACGATCATTTGGTTCAGGTGAAAGAAAGTATCCCGGTCCTCCGGTTCCATGGAGCGTCCGGTCGGGGTATTTGCTCAGTGGATCGCCGCCTTGAATGATGAACTCAGGCACAACTCGGTGGAATGCCGTCCCGTCATAGAATCCCATCTTAATAAGATTGATGAGGTTCTCAACATGGCGTGGTGCCGCGTCTGAGTAGAGGCGAATCTTGATCTCTCCAAACCTCGTCGCGATCGTGACCCGAGGATCTTTTTTCTGAAACTGCAGTGTCATGTCTCTGACTGTAGCAAGGCGGCCTTCCTGGTGACAAGGACCGCGTCGTGTGCCGATTTGTCGGGGTTGAGTGTTTAGAACACGAGCCTCAATACACAGCCCCTCCTTTTGCGAGCCCACCTCCAGGATTGATGCGTAACCAGATGATTCCGCCGATCAAGGCAACGAAGGCTGCGAAGCCGAGTGAGGCGGACCAACCCCAGTGGTGAGCGAGCCACGGGGTGAGCGTTGGAGAAAGGGCCCCGCCGAGATTGGCCCCCATGTTCATCAAGCCTGAGAGACTGCCGGTATGGGCCGGTGAAAGGTCGCTCATCGAAGACCAATAGGCGCCGATTGTGAAATAGAGCCATCCAGCACCCAATGAGAGGCTGGCGATGGCGAGATAAGGGGATTCCAATGCTGCCCCCAGTGCGATAGAGCCTGCGGCCAGCCCCATACCCATCATCCCCACGATCTGACGGCCTTTCGTCACTCCTTGCCGGATCGCCAATCGATCGGTGACCCACCCGCCGAGAGGGCAGGACACAAGAATCGTGAGAAAGGGGGCGGCCGCAAACAATCCGCCGCGTAAGACCGTGAAGCCGCGCTCATTGACAAGGTAGAGATAGAACCAGGACATATAGACATACGCGACATAGCCCAGGCACCCGTAACTCAACATGAGCCACCAAATGCTGGGCGTATGTCGCAGGGTGGTCCATGGAATCGAAGGTCGTGTGATAGGAACAGGCGTCATCGAAGGGGGGGCGACACGCTTCTTTACCCACGGATGGATTGCTGGTCGGTCGGCAGCCAAGACCCACCAAATCGCGGCGAGGGCCATGCCTATCCCACTCGAAAGATAGAATGCCGTTTGCCAGTCATAGTTGACCATCACCCAGGCGGTGAGTGGCGGCGTGATGGCCGCGCCAATCCCGATTCCACCTATTGCGGTACCGATGCCAAGACCCCGTTCATGGGGCGGGAGCCAATCCGTGACGGCTCGATTAAAGGTCGGCAAGGCTGCCGCTTCGCCGACGCCGAGGAGAAATCTGACAAGTGCCAGCGCGCCGATAATTCCTAACGGTCCGGCCAGGAATGACGTTGCCGCCATGGCGGTCCAGGCGGTAAAGCACGACCACCAGATGAGCGCGACCATCAGGACGAGACGGATACCCCATCGGTCGCTGAGCCATCCACCCGGAACTTGGAATAGCGCGTATCCAACGACGAATGCGGAGAACACGAATCCCATCTCCTGGTCGGTGAGCCCCAGTGCCGGCATCATGTGGCGTGCCGTGACGGATATATTGACCCGATCGATATAGGTGACAACGCTAATGGCGAACAGTAACCCGAGGATCATCCACCGCAGGGGGGAGGGAGGGACAGGCTCTATGCGATCAGGGGGACTGGTCTCGCTCACGATGATTCAAACATCAGACGCATGGAGGGGGCTGTGTGCTAATAGTGGGAGGTTTTGAATGCATGAACGGATTGCCGCCTCTTACAAAGAGGCGGCAAAGACGTCGTTACTTGCTGAGGACTTCGAGTAACTCGACCTCGAATACTAAGGTTGATCCCGGCTTGATAGTCGGCGGTGATCCGCTGTCTCCATACGCCAGATTGGACGGGCACACCAGCCGGCTTTTTCCACCGACCTTGATCTGCTGGACACCTTCTGTCCAACACTTGATGACCTTGTCGAGAGGAAATGTCGCTGGCTCCCCTCGCTTGACGGAACTATCGAATACCGTTCCGTCGGTTAAGGTGCCATGATAGTGGACCTTGACCGTATCCGTTGCCTTTGGCGCTGCGCCGGTTCCGGGCTTGATGGGGGTAATGACGATGCCCGACTCGGTCTTGATCGAGCCTTTCTCCGAAGCCGCTTTTGCCAGATATGCAGCACCGGCTTTCTTCTCACCCTCGGAAAGCAAAGCCAATCGAGACTGTTGAAGCATCTGAATTTTTGGGCCAAACGTTTGGAGATCGACCTTTTGTGGGCGCTTCAGTACGCCGTCGGTCATGCCGTTCTTGACCATGTCGAGTTCGGTCTCACTCAAGGAAAAGGTTCCCAATGATTGACTGATGGCCAGCCCAAGGGCATAGAGGGTTTTCTGGTCATCGTTGACGGGGTCTTGCGCGGCAGCCAGCAATGGAGCGGTGAGGGCAAGCAGCCCGGTGGCAAGGCACAATGTACGAATTCGCATGGATTAACGGTCCTTTCTTGTGTTGGGCTAATGGGGCACCTAAGAATACGATACACGTCTTGATCGCACAATAGAAATTTCACGCATGATGATGTGACGAGCCATGTTCTCATTTGCCGGTGGCGAGTTTGACTTCTCAGTGGGAAACCCGTATTCGTAGAGGCCGTCGCGTACCTGATCCATCGGGCGTACTGAATGAGGTAGTAGGGACATGGGGACGAGTGAGTCGTATGTCGTCACGGTCTTGTTGGACGTCAACGATGTACAAGACGTAGACGATCGGGCAGAAGCCCGTTCCTACCTCATATCGGACCGCAGATCCGGCATGGCGGCCATTATCGACTCTGTCTTGGAAAACGTCCAACGTGATTGCAAAGCCATTCGCGATCTTGGCCTTACCCTCCTCTTTGCTCTTGAGACGCATATTCATGCGGATCACATCACCGGTGCATCTCTGATCAAAGCCCGAACCGGTGCCCAGATCGTCTATGGGGGTGCTGCAAAAGGGGTGGTAAGTGGTGCGGACCGCTTTCTCTTCGATAGCGAGACGTTATCCATCGGCGAGACGCGGATCCAAGGGCTTGCCACACCGGGGCACACCGATAGCTGCACGAGTTATGTTGTGCCGGGCGCAGTCTTCACGGGAGATTCCTTGTTCATCGGAAGCAACGGCCGTACTGACCTGCAAGGCGGTTCAGCGGAGAAGCTGTTTGATTCCGTACGCAAACATCTCTTTGGCCTTCCGGATGACACCATCGTCTATCCCGGTCATGACTATAACGGCAGGGTGTCATCCACCATCGGTGAGGAAAAGCAATGGAACCAACGGCTGAACCTGTCGATTTCGAAAACCGCATTTATCGAAACAATGAATGCCAGGAAAGTGCCGCCCCCTGCAAAAATGAGTATTGCCATCCCGGCGAACATGCGAGCCGGTAGTATCTGATCCGTAGGTGTCGGTAGCCTTGTGACCGGTAAACCTTGAGCCAACACCCCACCTCCGATTTCTCACACCTTGAATTGGGACTGCGATTCGTGTACAAACCCGCCTCCGTTAAGACGCCGTTACGGGAGGAACAAATCACAACAAAGGAGTCGAGATGGGAGATCAGTGGTCCTTGAGTCAAGAGGAAGAAGACATGCATCGCCAGAGTCTGTTTCGAAAGGCGAGAAAGGGCGACGAGAAAGCTAAGCTGGAGTTACAGACAGTCTATGGCGTGCGATTATGGTCTGAGCAGGAACGTGCAGAATTGGTGTATGAGAATCCCCGACACGCTGCCAGACGCCGTAAATAGAAGTCCCGACATTCACAAGGCTGTTTCCGGCAAACAGTGCCAAGGCTCTAAGAATACTGTGGGGGACGGTGTTGTTTCACTCTAGCGTTTTGAAGAGTCGAGCCTGGTGAGACAAGCAG
>CAZNBG010000264.1:0-4882 GCA_964570915.1 uncultured Nitrospira sp.
AAGGGACTCGCGACCGTGAACGATCGCCTGTACGCGACCGACTTCCACAACAACCGCGTCGACGTCTTCGACGCGTCGTTCGCGCCGGTCACCGCAGCGTTCAAGGACGCGACCATTCCGAAGGGCTACGCGCCGTTCGGGATCCAGGCGATCAACGGGAACGTGTTCGTGACCTACGCGAAGCAGGACGCGAAGAAGCATGACGACGTGCCCGGCGGCGGCGCCGGCTACGTCGACGAGTTCACTCCCGACGGAACGATTCTCACCGCAAATGAAAACTTCCTGCATGCCGTGGGCTATACCCTAGCCGAGATCCAGGGACAGCATCATCGCATGTTTTGTGATCCCACCTATGTAACCAGCCATCAGTATGGCACCTTCTGGCACAAACTTAATCGAGGTGAGTTTGACGCGGGTGTGTATAGACGCCGTGGAAAGGGTGGCAAGGAAGTATGGATCCATGCCTCTTACAACCCACTCAAGGATGCCAATGGGAAGGTGTTTAAGGTCGTAGAATTCGCAACCGACGTCACCCTGCAAAAGCTGGCGTTGGCTGAATTCGAGGGTACACTGAACGCGATTCACAAGGTGCAAGCGGTCATCGAATTCACGCTCGAGGGGACCGTTCTTATCGCCAATGAGAATTTTCTGCAGGCTTTTGGCTATACCCTGGCCGAGATTCAAGGCCAGCATCATCGGATATTCTGCGATCCTACTTATGCGGCCAGTCAGGAATATGGCACCTTCTGGCACAAGCTCAATCAAGGCGAGTTCGATGCCGGCATCTATCGACTTCGTGAAAGGAACGGAAAAGAAATCTGGATCCAAGCGTCATACAATCCGATCAGGGATGCCAATGGAAAGGTATATAAGATCGCCGCCTTCGCGACGGACATCACCTCACAGCAGAAAACACAAGCAGATCTCGAAGCCTGTATGACCGAAGCGCAGCACTGTCTGGCCGCATTAGCCCAGGGCGACTTCACACAAAGCATGCGCGGTACCTATGACGGCGAATTGCAGCACATCAAAGAGAGCATGAATATCGCGCTGACCAACCTCTCCGGGACGATCTCAACTGTACGGACCGCGGTGGGGGTGGTGACGGCTGGATCGGAGCAGATTAGCAGGAGTAGTGAGTCCCTCACCGCGCGGACCAGGGAACAGGCCTCAACCTTAGCGGAAACGTCGTCGCTCATGGGGGACATGACCGCCACCGTCAAGCATAACGCCGATCACTCCAAGCTGGCTAATGAACTGGCCATTGCCGCTCGTGACATCGCCAGCCAAGGGGGTCTGATCACTCAAAAGGCGGTGGAGGCCATGGGGGCCATTAACAAAAGCAGCACGAAAATCGCGGATGTCATTACCCTAATTGACGAACTGTCGTTTCAGACGAATCTCTTAGCGCTCAACGCGGCCGTGGAGGCGGCTCGGGCTGGAGAACACGGGCGAGGTTTCGCCGTGGTCGCGACGGAAGTGCGGAGTCTTGCGCAACGCTCAGCGACGGCGGCGCAGGAAATCAAGAGCATGATTCACGAATCGATGCGGCGCGTCTCCGACGGGAGTAATCTGGTCCATCAATCGGGATCGACGCTAGAAAAAATCGTGGAGTCAGTCAAACGCGTCAGCGACATTATCGGGAAGATTAGTGCGGCATCACAAGCACAGGCAAGTGGGATCGACCAGGTCAACAATGCCGTGATGCGGATGGAAGAAGCCACTCAGCGGAACGCGGCCCTCGTGGAAGAAGCCATCTCCGCCAGTCAGTCGATGAGAGAACAGGCCCAAGTGCTGACATCTCAGGTCGATACGTTTAAGGTCCATCCGGACCGGCAACGCGCACAACACGGTTATGAGTTACTCGCCACTTCTGACATGCATCCGATTGGGAAAAGCCAAGACAAGGCTCTGCAGAGAGGAGGACATCAGTTCCCACCCGTAAGTCGATACTCGAACGCCATCTGATCGGATCCCGTTCATTCCGGGGAAATCGATTCACCCCAACAATACAAGCACATTTCCAGGTCCAGGGTATTTGCTGCAGGACCTTCAAGCCCTCACACACATTCGTAAGTGAACCCAAGATAAGCCACAGCCACCAGAAAGAGAGGAGTCCGCATTTCAGGAGAAAGAAAAGCGAAACCACGAACACATCCAATCATGTCACCCGATCAATCCCTTGCAGATCGTTAAGCATATCTTGGAGGTCGCGTTGCGGTGAAAATGTCATGCGAGTGAATTGTGACGACTCGGACTATTTTATCTAGCTTGATCTTTCACCAGGGATCACACCGAGGAGGTACGCGGGTCATGTGAGGGATCATGATCTCGTGCCGTTCTCACGCGAATGAAAGGGGCACGCCCAGTCTTCTGAAACGGCCCGCCCTGCATATTGTCGTGCCTCCGAGTTTTCTCCAAAGTTCGCCAGCATCGGATTCGTTGAACCTTGCAAGGTCATATCGCGGGCTCGAATGGTTTCCTTCATCGTTTCAAACTTTCCGCGAGCCCGCAGGCGAACAAATTGTTCATGGAAGTTGAAGACGAGAGTCGGAATCGGACAGGTGCGGGCAAGCCGCGACGCCTTGGGATGCATCCCGATGACAAACATGGCTCGCCCGCCGATACTAAACGAAAATTGGTGACTCTGAGGATCGGCGTCCACACGTTTGTCCCAGGCGAAGAACTTCGCGTCACGGATATGCATGGCTTGAAGGTGATCCCACAGCAGTTCTTCGAAGTGCCATTCTGACTGAATCACTGGCCCTTTGAACATTGCGACGAACGTCATGAACTGGTCATCAACGACAGGGAATTCATGCTGGAACTCGTACAGATCATGACACACGGCACCGACGGAATGGTCGGATGCTAATTCTGGATAGAGCCCGAAACGATAGCAGTGTTGACTAAATGCGGAGATGGCACCGGTGCACGGATAAAACTGGTCCAGGATTTGTTGGCGGAGCTGTGCATGGGCCTCGATGAGTTTAATATCTACGGAATGCTGGGGAGCGAAGGGTCTCGTGACGGACGTGCCGTCGAAGGCCGCATAGCTCGAGAACCGGCTCGCCATGGGATCGACCGATAAGGGGTTCCACGGACGCTTCATGCTTCTAACAAAATCCTTTCTCTTATGAGCGTAAGCTTGTCGTACTAATGAGACGCTGTGCACCTGGCTGCTTGCCCTTCGTATATTTATTCATCACAGTCTCCTTGCGCTTCATCACCGCCGTCTCAAGGGTCTCCCAGTCAATCTCACTCTCTTTGGCCTTGGGGAACATTTCCCCTTCTTCCTCGACATGATGCTTCACCAACTCTCCCAGGACGGTGAACTTGGCCTGAAAGGCTTTATCCTTGGGCTTGAGCTTCTTGAGTTCCTTGATAAGAACGTGAACGAGATGATGCTCTTCAACGGCCTCGTTCATCTGTTCGTCTTCATCGATGGCCTTGCGAATCGCGGGATAGATGAGCTTCTCTTCCAGGTCCGTATGGACCTCGAGTTCCATGATGGCGGTGGAGGCGATATCCGCTTGTTCCTTCCCTTCTGGCGATTCGAACTATAGGAACAGCCCTTTCACCTTTGCATGGTCTTCTTTCAACATTTCAATCACACCGGTTGTGACTGCTGCTGTGCCTGCCGTAGTGACCTCCTTGAGTTCGTTCAATAATTATTGTCTCGCACGTACTTGGCGCTGAACGAATTGAGCAGCCTCCAGATGGCTTTGCAGTTCTGGCTGTGTTTCTTGGAGAAACCGTCGGAATTGTGGATCATTCACGGTATCAGCCATGTCTTTCACGAGGTCCACCGATTGCTTATGCGTTTTGACTTGGTATTTCATGTAAGCCTTATCGAAGGTCGGCCCCGCCTTCTCCCGGAGATTGTCCATTGCCTTGTGATGCGTGTTGTCAACATTCGCGGCCAGCGCCGGGTGGTGGGGTTCCAGTCGGATCCGCTGGGCCAATTGGCTGGTTTCCTGCAGCGTGGCATCATGTTCCTTCACCATACGTGATGCGTAAGCTCGCACCTCTTCCGAAGAGGCTCTTTCACTTGCCAGTTGTCCGGCATCCACCTCACTGCGATTGATCGAATTGAACACGCCGAGTACATCCGCATCAGACATGGTCACACCAGGCATATAACGCTGCGCCAAGGAACACGCGGATAGAAGGGCGCAGGCTCCCATCGCAACACCCACAATCAGAATAGATTTCATAAGGGCTCCTTTACGATGTGGTTCGAGGTAAATCTAATGGGCCTCGAGAGGACGTGATACTAGGAAAGGGCTTAGGGGGGCCTTTCCCAGTACTGAACTCCCAAAACCTTCAGTACGCTCGAACCATCACGTTCAAAGCCCTGTCTGTTTAATCAACCAATACGAGGAGAGGCCACGATGACTATCCGTCAAGCATGCATGTACATGGTGATGGCGAGTGGACTGTTCTTAGTGACTGGAGGAATGGCCTTCGCAGACCAATCAATGGGCGGAGACAAACACCGTTCCGATCAATCCAAGGGGGATAAACCCGGCCATGCCGGCGGAGACGCCATGAAGCAAGGTCAATCGGGTAACACAGGAGTGGATCCCTACGGTCAACCTGGCGCGCCCAAAACAGGCGGTGAAGCGACCCTGGGCGGATCGGGACGCATCCCCGATTCCAGTACGACAAATCCGGGCAAAGGATCGACGGGCGGCAACTCGTCCGGAATGGGCTCGGGTGCGGGCAGTATGGGGTCTCCCGGTGGAGCCGGCGGCAAGTAGCCAAACCTAGTCATCAATAAAGGAGGCGCTCACAATGTCTGTCATCGAGAAAGCCATTGACCTGAATGTTCCGGTTCGCACGGCTTACAATCAATGGACCCAGTTTGAGGACTTTCCTC
>CAZNBG010000265.1:0-4827 GCA_964570915.1 uncultured Nitrospira sp.
GAAGAATCCCGTCGTGGAGATCCTGGCTGATCCGTTCTCGTTCTTGAAGGGCCGCGCTTAAATCCCGTTCGCGTTGCAGGAGCATCTCTTCCATCCGCTTCCGCTCGGTGATGTCGGTGGACGCCCCAAGCACCATGTGGGCCTGCCCATGATCATCGACAATCGGTCGCTTGATGGTTTGTAACCATCGCATCTGTCCGGACCAATCTGTAATCTTCTCCTCGGCGATAAAGCATTCTTGCAAGGAGCTCATAACCTGGAGGTCCTTCTGACGAAAGAACTCCACCTCTTCTCCATTGGGGTTAAAGTCAGCCTCTGACTGGCCGATGAGGTTCTCCACGGTGGTTCCGTAACAATCAGCGATCGCCTTGTTGACCATCGTAAAGCGGCCTTCGCGATCCTTGGCGAAGATAAAGTTCGGATCACTGTCGATCACCTGCCGCAAGAAGGCATGGGATCGGCGTAACTCGTCTTCGGCTCGCTTTCGGTCTGTGATGTCATCCCCCACCGTCACGCTACAGTGCTTGCCCTTGAGCTCAATCAATTCCGACGACAAGAGAAACTGGCGGACCTCGCCGTGCTTGCTCCGCAGTTGTACTTCCATGTTGCGGACCGACCCCACGCGCTTCAATACGTCGACAAAACGCATTCGCTCCTCGGCAGAATACCAAACTCCTATTTCCAAGGTGGTATGACCCTCAACCTCTTCCTTGCGATACCCCAACAGCTGACACGCGGCATCATTGACATCCACCAGCCGACCGGTGTCGATCTCGCTGATGACAACGGGATGGGGGCTGGCCTGGAACGCTTTGGCAAACCGTTCCTCGCTGGCACGCAGCGCCTCTTCCGCATGCTTGCGCTCGGTGATATCGTCACACACGATCAGGGCCAATGATTCTCCCACCGCGCTTTGCAGCACACGCGCAAACTCGCGGACCCAGAGCACTCCGCCATCGCATCGCATCTTGCGAAATTCCCATTGTGCGACTCCTTCCGGATGGCGAAAGAGCGCGTCCATCTCGGCCCCCACACGTTCTCGGTCTTCTTCATGGAATATAATCGCCACCGACCTTCCTACGAGATCCTCGACGCCATAGCCCAAGTACTGCGCACCGTACTGGTTGACGGACCTGATGCTTCCCGTTTTGTCCACGATGAAATACATAGAGGGCGTTTCATCATAGAGGGTCCGATATCGTTCCTCGCTCTGACGCAATGCATCCAGCGCGGATTGGTGGTCCAGCTCACTGCCGAGCCACCGCGCCATGAGTTGGATGAAATCCCTTTCGGACTCGGTAAAACGCTTTTCGCGAGGTTCGGTGCTCGAGAAGTACAGGGTTCCGTAGGTCTGCTCCAGCCCATTGATCGCAGCCCCGATGTACGATTCCAACTTTAGCGTTGCGTAGGCTGGATGCCGCCGCCACTCCGGAGACACACTGGCATGCTCGAAACTCACCGTCCCGCTCTGGCGAAGAGTTTCGCTGCAGTAGGCCTTGTCCAGAGGCACGCGCATCCCCGGATGGAACGCCGAGTCCGGCGCGTTCACCTGCCCCACCTCCAACTCTCCACCCCGAACAAAAGTCTCCACCCCGATCGGCAAGTCGAAGAAGCGGCACCCGAGCTGAAGCAGGGCCTCGACCCGCTCCTTGAACGACTGCCCCTGCGCCGATGAGATATCATGGAGCGCGCGGATGGCCTGCCGGCTCTTCCAGAGAGCCTGTTCTGCCTGCCTGCGTTCGGTGATGTCTTTGCTGAGGATGATCATGCAGGATTTGCCGTTGTACTCCATTCGCTCGGCGGACATCAGATAATCGCGATGTTCTCCGTGGGCCGTTTCAACGACCGCTTCGAAATTACGGATCGAGTCCTCGCGGTTCAATCGTTCGATGAAGCGAGCCTGTGCGTCCGGCGTCAACCAATGTTCGATCCCGTCTCCCTTGCACCCGACCACTTCCTCTCGAAGATATCCAAGACTGACGAGACAGGCGTCGTTGACGTCAAGCCACCGGCCCGAGTCGAGTTCCACCAGAATCATCGGGTCCGGACTGGACCGAAATGCTTTGGAGAACAGTTCTTCGCTGGCCCGTAGCGCCTCCTCCGCCTGCCTACGATCTGTGACATCGGACACGAGGCCAAGGATGGCCGGCTTGCCGTTCCACATGATCCGTGCGGCTTCCACCTGAACCGGGACCGGGGTTCCATCGTTCTTGAGATAGATTCGCTCCGCGCTATGAATGGAAACACTCCCCGTGAGCAACCGCTTTATACTTTCACGGACTTCGTAGTGATAGTCCGGATGGATGAACGCGAACATCGGCCGTTCGAGAATTTCGCGGGGATCCTTCGCTCCCATGAGAATGGCACCCGTGTGGTTAACATACACGGTCTGTCCTTCACAGAAGACGAAGACGCCGGATGGTGAAAGTTCGACCAACGCGCGGTACCGGTCTTCACTTTCCCGTACCGCTTCTTCCATCTGTTTGCGATCTGTGATGTCGGTATGCGAGCCGAGAAGGCGGATTTGGCGATCGTCAGCTTCCTTCACAAACGAGGCACGGGCTTCGATCCATCGGTACGTTCCATCCTTGTGCCGCAGCCGAAACTCTTGCCGATACTCTCCCCGACGTTCACGGACATAGTCCCGTACATACGCAATGGCACGATCATGATCATCCGGATGCAGCAGCGTCTCCCATGTCCCAAATGTGTCCGGAACCTCCGTCTCCTTGTACCCAAGCTGAGGTTTCCACTCTTCTGAAAAGACCACGTCGTTCGTTTGGGTATTCCAGTCCCACAGTCCAATACCCGATGCTTGGAGAGCCTGCCGGAGCTTTTCCTGTGAGGACCGCAACATGGCTTCCGTACGTTTCCGCTCGGTAATGTCGCGTGAATTCACGATGATACAGCTTCGGCCCTCTAAGTCCTGGATCGCCCGGCCGATCCCTTCGAAACTGCGCCAGGAGCCGTCTTTGTGGCGAAACCGAAACTCCTCGATGTGAGGCGTCCCAGGCTGTTGGATAAGCAGTTGAGACTGCTCCGTCAAATGCGGAAGGTCCTCTTGATGAACAAACTCCAAGACGTTGCGCCCGTCGAGTTCGGTCTGCTCGTATCCGAGCAATCGTTCGATCGACGGGCTTTGAAACCGGATGGTTCCGTCCAGATCGAGCACCGTAATGACATCGGAGGAATGTTCGATCAGCGCGCGGAAGTAGGCTTCCCGTTGCTGAAGCTCCGATTCCATTCGTTTGCGTTCGGTGATGTCCAGGACGGAGCCGGACATGCGGCACGGCTTTCCACTGTCGTCGCGTAGGACTTCGCCGCAGCAATGAATCGTCCGCACGTCGCCGTTCGGACGAACGATTCGGTATTCCATATCGTACGGCGCCTTCCCCCCCAAAGCATCATTGATTGACGCGACAACCCGGTCGTGATCTTCCTGAAGAAGTGCCGATACGAAGATTTCGAAGGTCATAGGGTGTGCCCCGGGCTCACGACCGAAGATGCGATACAACTCGTTCGAGCATCGCACCTCACCGTTCTCGATCTCCCAATCCCAGCTACCCAGATGAGCCAGAGACTGAGCCACGCGGAGGTGCCGAGTTCGTTCGTGCAGCACACTGTCCCGCTCGGCCAGATCACGCGACAGATCGGCGACCCGCCTGCGCAGCAGTTCCAAAACGGAAAGATTACCGGTAGAGATCATGTGAGACTCCTTGCCGTGTGATGGAGGCACCCGACTGAAGACGAGGTGGAGGTCACGGACGCGCATGAATCACGTGGCGATGAGATGGTGAGCAGCAGCTGGGGACGAGGCGATCTCATCGCTTGTCACTCAGGCGTATGAGGACGGATCCAAAATGGGGGCTAGTGTCCTACGAGATGGGGATGAAAGTCCAGATCCGAATGGGCGCTGGACCCTAAGAAGAGAACCGGCGGGAAGCGTTCAGAGCAATGGTGCCGAAGGCGGGATTGTATCAGGGAGGGTTGCCGAAGTCATTGATAGAAGCGGCAATCCTCTATTCCCTGCATTTGCAAAGGTCAGGATCGTTTGTTTCTCTTTGTTTGTCTTTGCTGCTCTCTCCACTGATCTTGCAAAAGGATGCAATCCGGCTCAGAACCGCATTGACAGATCAATATTTCTTGATATATAAGGCAATCATGGCAACGGCGACTCGAAAGAGTGCTGAAAAGGCAGCCCGGCTCTTTCATGCCCTCTCTGACGAAACACGGTTGGAACTACTCGACCGATTACAGAGTGGCGAGCAGTGCGTGTGCGAACTGACCGATGCCCTGAAAGCCGCGCAGCCACGGTTATCCTTCCATCTCAAAGTCCTGAAGGATGCAGGACTCATTATGGACCGCCGAGAGGGTCGGTGGATGTATTACTCGATTAATCGAGACGCCATTGAAGACCTTGAGGAATGGGTAAAGACCCTGAAACACCAGACACGTTGGAGCGCTTCAGCACCTTGTTGTGAGTAATTTTTTAGGATCTATATATCAATATTTCTTGATATGCGGTATGTCATGGATGCGGTGTTGACGGTTCCGACCCCAATTCAACTCAAACGCCTCACTCCATTCGAACGCTATCTGAGTGTCTGGGTTGCCCTGTGCATCGTGGTTGGCGTGCTGTTAGGGCGGACATTCCCACAGTTCGTACAAAGCCTCCGATCTGCTGAATTTGGAGAAGGTAGCCACATCAATCTGCCTATCGCCGTCCTGATATGGCTGATGATCGTGCCCATTATGATGAAGGTGGATCTAACAGGGTTGCGCAAGGTTGGCCACGGACCAGGGGGACTGAGTTACCCCCTCCTTGTG